>JAUNIU010000304.1 GCA_030523265.1 Eubacteriales bacterium
CATCTGACCAGTGATGCAGATAGTGGTGAGGATAAGATGCTGAAAGGTGCGAAGCGGGAACACAAGACCGTGATGGAGATCGCAGAGTTTTACCGCAAAGCATTTTTTGATGACTGTGCCAAGTTAAATATCAAAACCCCAGATGTGGTGGAGCCGGCGACGAATTGTATTCCGGAGTTTATTGGTATGATTGAGAAGTTATTAGACGAAGGTTATGCCTATGTGGCAGGTGGCAATGTCTACTTTGATACCTCACGTTTACAGGAATATTATGTATTATCCAACCAGAACGAGGAAGAGTTGATGGTGGGAGTGCGTGACGATGTAGAGGAAGATGAAAATAAGCGCAGCAAGACAGATTTTGTGCTGTGGTTTACCAAGTCTAAGTTTGACGATCAGGAGTTAAAGTGGGATAGTCCCTGGGGAACGGGGTATCCGGGATGGCATATAGAGTGTTCCTGCATCAGTATGAAACATTTAGGCGAATATCTGGACATTCATTGTGGCGGCGTGGACAATATTTTTCCACATCACACCAATGAAATTGCCCAGAGTGAGTCATATCTGGGTCACAAGTGGTGTAACTACTGGTTCCATGTGCAACACTTAAATGACAAGCGCGGTAAGATGAGTAAGTCTGCCGGAGGATTTCTGACGGTTTCTGCATTAGAGGAGCAGGGATATGATCCATTGGTATACCGGATGTTCTGTTTGCAGTCTCATTATCGCAAGCCATTGGTTTTCAGTTATGAAGTATTGGATAATGTCAAGACAGCATATGAGAAATTAAAAAAGAGAATCACCGCCCTGGATCAAAACGGGCAGACTGAGCCGGATAAGATGGCAGTTTATCAGGATCGGTTTGCGGAAGCGATGGGAAGCGATATCAATACATCGCAGGCATTGACGGTGTTGTATGACGTATTAAAGGCAGATATCAATGATGTTAGTAAACGTGCGCTGATCGAAGAATTTGACCAGGTTCTTTCGCTGGGACTGTTAAGGGAAGAGCCGGAACAGGCAGGAAATGGCGCAGATGCTGCACTGACTGCCTGGATCGAGGAAAAGATCGCAGAGCGCAAAGAGGCCAAGAAGGCAAAGGATTTTGCGAAGGCGGATGCGATTCGTCAGGAACTAATGGATCGTGGTGTCGAGGTGAAGGATACCAGAGAGGGAACCGTTTGGAATTTGATTTAGTATAGCCTGTCCTGTTATAGAGAGAATGGTCAGAGGGAACATGGTTCTGCAACCGGAATCAAGGAAGAGTCATAAGGCGCATCGAAAGGTGCGCCGTTTTTTTCCGGCGGTTTTTATGGACGGAATGGCAATCAGTATATATAGGCGTGATCGGGCAGGAATTGGAAAAGGGGAAAGGAGAAGTCATGACAGAGGAGGCATTATTAGAAGCACTACGGGAGAGACCCAAAGACGGGATACGTATGCTGACAGAAGCATACGGCGGTCTGATATATGCGCTGACCTGGAGACGGCTACAGGGCAGATTGTCCAAAGAGGACATCGAGGAATGTGTCAGTGATATTTTCTTTGAACTATATCAGTGCCGGGACCGGATTGATCTGGAAAAAGGTTCGCTGAAAGCATTTCTGCTGGTGATAGCAGAGCGGCGGGCAATCAAATATTACGACCGCAAGGCAAAACCGTACGTCACTGTGACGCTGGATTCCGACGAGGGGATGGAGATACCGGCACAGACAGATGTCGAAAGGGAAGTGGAACGAAACGAGGAGAGCAGGCGTTTGATGGATGCGATTCAGGCATTGGGGGAACCTGGCAGTACCATTATGGTTCAGAAATATTATTATGGTATGACGGCAAAAGAGATTGGGAAAGGACTGGGAATGAGCAAGAATGCAGTGGAAAAGCGCATCAAGCGGGGGTTAGAAAAATTACGGAATATATTGGAGTGATCCGAGCCATATCAGTAGAAATGGAGGGCAGTGAATATGAATAAAAAACAAAACAAAGGTTGGAAGCCAAAGGGAAACCAGCGGAAGAACAAACAGACAGAGC
>JAUNIU010000305.1 GCA_030523265.1 Eubacteriales bacterium
AAAGGGTGTATAATGTAAGCATAGACGAAACGCACAAGGAGGTTCGGTATTTATATACGGTGCCAATACTTTTAGAGCGTTATGATGACATAAAAATTATTGCTATAGTGAGAAATCCTTATGATGTTTTGGAATCATGGATTAATGCACCGTCAGAATATAAGGCGGAATGGGATTTGTCGAAAGAGTGGATGTTTGGTCAGAGTAAAAATGAGTATAAACCGGAAAATTACTATGGATATTATAAGTGGAAAGAATGGATTAAAATGGCAACAGATTACAAGGAGAAATATCCGGAACGTCTATTTGTTGTAAAATATGAAGAGCTAAACGAAAAGGCAGTTTCGACGGCTAGGGCTATATTTTCTTTTATGAATCTGCCTTTTACCCAGCAAACGGAGCAATTTATCATAGATTCTCAGAGTAAAACAGATGCGGATGCATATAGTGTTTACAAAAAAAAGGGAGATAATCGCAATAACAAACATTCTTTGCCTCAAGAGATACGAGCGGCAATCCGTGAAGATTTGAAGTCTTTTGATGAGGCGCATATTTGGGGCTATTAATTCGGATGATGGGAGGGAAAAGAAACCATTTATGAGAATTAGGATATATGCAAAGACTGCCAATCAGATTCGACTGTACATACCCTTGATTCGTGCTGATGTAATGATTGAAGGGATTTGTGTGAATGACGAAGAAGAAGGGAAAGCACATCGGTTGTTTCACGATCTGACGAGAGGGTTGGAAAGTTTTTTGAACGCAGATGGTGAAAATCGTATGTCGAATTTGAGCAGACTTGTTTCGTACATTATGGAGGCGATCAATTCTTTTGGTGAAAAAGAGATACCGCTGATCGATCGGTTGGTGTCGGTGATTGAAGAAATTGAGCAAGGCGGTGCAATAGATCAAACCGTATTACAAAGGTTTGGTTCTCTATGTAATGAAGTGATTTCTGCATTTTGTGAGTATAATAATGTGATATCAGAATTGCCATATCCGCAGGAAGAGGCAGCTGAGGATGTGTGGTATGTATGCTTACCATATGGGGAGTGTCCGAAGCGAAACAAGACATTGCGGTTAAATTCGCTGTTATTTTATTATTATTTGCAGAGTCCTGAGAGATACCAGATATTGCAGCAATTTGAGAAAGAGGATCATGAAAACATACAGGGTATTACACTGGGATTATCCTATATCCAACGCGGGTTAAATACCCATCGTTTGAAGAAAAAGACGGCATGTCTGGCGGCGCCATCCCAAGATCTTTTCTACGATTATCAGATGTGTCAGTATGCCTGTTCCAAGATGAAAGATTTACAATTTGTGATATGGGGGATCAGTCCATACAGTTTATGGTATGATTTATCGTTATCTTCTGCCGGGAGCAGAGCAGCATACTATTATCCGCAAACACATTCCCTGCATCATTATCAGATTGATGATACGGATTTGGGCATCCTGTTTCAACAATTAACAGTAGTAGCAGGAGAAATATTTGTCCCGGATTTTATTCAAAAGAGTTTTGCGCCTCTGGACGGAGATGTGGACTATATACGTAATACACAGATTTATGCATTAAAGCAGGATTTGCAGAAAGATCTGGAGACAATTCATCGGTTATTTGATAAAGATTATCCGGAGACCTATGCCGAAAATCTGGAAATTATCCGGGAGATGCTTCTGTACTTGAGAAATCAGAAAATCAAGCCATATATCGTGATGTTGCCATATCCCTCTTGTTTCCTGCAGAATATGGATCAATCGATGTATGACCGGACAGTGGAGGTCTTGCAAGCGTATCAGCAAGAGTTTCCGGAGATGGAGTTCCTTAATTATACCTATGATGAAAGATTCGATGACTACTATTTTGCGGACAGTCATCATTTGAACTATTGGGGGGCCAATATGATGGCGGATGTTCTGAATGAGCAGTTATCTTGATTCTTGTGTGTTCGCATTTTGCATTAACTGGTGTGAAAAGTCCACATCACAAACTGTGATGTGGAAA
>JAUNIU010000306.1 GCA_030523265.1 Eubacteriales bacterium
ACGTACGGTTTTGAGTAGGGGTATGGGGAGTAATCCCCATATCTACTAAAGAAAATTTGGGTTGACCGAAAAAGAAACAGATCAGAATACAGGGGGTTTTTATGCAGAAGAATACGGAGTGGACGTCACAGCAGTGGAGAACAGTGGATATTGAGATCTTTTCAAAAAAGGAATATGCGTCGCCATTTGAAGATGTGGATGTATTTGGTGTATTTGAGGGACCGGACGGAACAATAAGAAAGCAATTGGCTTACTGGGATGGAGATGGAAGGTGGGTTATTCGATTTGCTCCGACAGCGGCAGGCATGTGGAAGTATACCATTGAAAGTACGGACGAAGAAAATTGTGATTTTACAGGTTCCGGTATTGTGGAATGTGTTCCATATGATGGAAAGCTTGCCATGTATAAGCACGGGTTTTTAAAGGTTTCCGAGGATCGGGATTATCTGGAGTATGCAGATGGAACGCCATTTTTCTGGCTGGGAGATACACATTGGACCTTTGTGACAGAGGAACGTTTTGATGAATCCAATTGTCCGAAGTATCAAAGTCAGTTTAAAGCCTGTGTGGATAAGAGAGTACAACAGAAGTTTACTGTATACCAGTGTAATTTCCGGGATGGAACCGGACGGGGAATTTTTGGAAAAAATCTGGATCTTATGCACAAAACAGAGCATGGTTATACACCAAATCTGGAAGAATTTCAGAATAATGTGGATAAAAAGATGAAATATCTTGCGGATTGTGGATTATTGATCGCAGTGGGATATGCCTGGTTTTACGATATGCCCAAATGCGGTGTGGAGCGCTATAAAGCGCTGGCAAAATATACGGCTGCGCGTTATGGGGCGTATCCGGTGGCATGGACTCTGGCAGGAGAGCTTCCCGGATATATGGACGGAAAGGAAGAGCAGATTCGCCTGTGGAATGAAGTGGCAAAGGAATGTGAAAAATGGAATGTCTATGATAATCTGCAGTCCGTTCATCTGGCGAATGATCGGCCGTTCCCTCTGCTGTATCAGGAGGAACCGTGGTTTGATTTTGCCATGAGTCAGGCGGGACATGGCGATTTTGATATGGCGCAGCAGATGTACGCCGATTTTAAGAAAATGTATAAGGGGCACCCCGTTTTGGAAAGTGAAGCGACCTATGAGGGGGCAACTTCCAACGAATACGTATCCCGTGTGATTCCCGCGAAGATGATGCGCCGTCTTGCATATCTGATCATGCAGAGCGGCGGCTGCGGTTATACGTATGGATGTAATGGTGTATGGGAACTGCAGTGGGAAGCAGGCGTTGGCGGAATCGGTTGGGGCGATATGGCATGGTGGGATGGTCTGGAGCTGCCGGGCGCCGATCAGCTGACGATTTTCCGTGATTTTTATGAGTCCGTAAACTGGAGCAGATTAAAACCTCTGAAGAAGGAACAGGCGATTACCAGGAGCTTTTTTATGGAGGCGGATAACAGAAGTTCTATATTTTTTACGGGAGACGCGGATATGAGAACGATTGTCGGTTATTTTACGGAAACTTCTATGAGAAGCTTTCTTTTAAAAGGGTTGACGGCGAAGCAATATCATGCGTACTGGGTAAATCCTGAGAATGGAGAAAAAACAGAATTTGAGGAAATCATCTGTCCGGTTGATGGAGAATGGAATTATAACGGGCAGGATGCGTTTGCAAACAGGGAGGACAGGCTTCTGGTATTGGAGGCGTTTTCCTGAAGCCCGCACTAAAAAATCTGACATTAAGGTATAACCTTAATGTCAGATTTTTTAAGCTATGCTATAATGAAGATGTATCTGAAAAGGCAAAACAGCAGGGGGTGTAAAAGGTGAAGTATCCGATTATCGATATGGAAAAAACGGGAAGTTATATCAAAGAGATCTGCAAAAAGAACGGAATACGTGCGAAGGATATTAAAAACAGACTTTGTATGTCCTCTGTGCAGTCTGTTTACGATTGGTTCCATGGGAAAACATTGCCGTCAGTGGATAACCTTCTG
>JAUNIU010000063.1 GCA_030523265.1 Eubacteriales bacterium
ATTATATCATAGCTCGAATATATTAAAAAGATTCATCTTAATCTCGAATCGATCTACATATCCCAACTAATACCAGAAGAAGGACTCTTCTTACTTATATTTAATTCATCACCGAACTGATATCTCCACTCTTTATTGAAAATTTCAATGATGCAACACATACGTATCATGTTTTTTTATTATAGTAATTGCCTGTTTCACCGTATGGGTACCACACTGTCTGTGATAATAAGCCACATCTCTTGTATGCTTATGGTATAAAATAATTGAGTAATTGCCTGTACGTTGTTTTATTATAATCCATTGATGCCCTGGATTCCGTGATCTAAGTTCATAATATCTATCCGTGATTCGCAAAACCTCGAAATAAATATCTTTAAGACTTTTCCTTTCATCTTTAGTCCATATAATTCTTCTTAATATTTCATGTTCCATACTTTTTTCTCCAAGCACTTTGCTTTCCCCTGATTTCGTGTTTAAACCGATAATATGAATACAAATTCCACAAATTCGCCATTATTGAAAAATCTTTTCTATAAATAAATCTCATTCTCAGAGGTACTTGTTGCTTCTGACACCAACCATAAATATCTTTCATCATCATCTTTTCTCCATTATTGATCCGATTGATAAGAATATTTTTCTTGTATTCATCTAATCCGACTCTAAATAATAAGTAGAATAAGACGTTATAGTACCCAACTAAGATAACTTCGCTACTACCTTCTTTTTCCATGTACGCCATGCACACTTTCCACCTTTCCCTGTATTTATCGTACTATTTATCCACATATTCTTACGCCATACACCTTATACCCACCCCATAATAGGGGGTGAATATTCCCACTAAAATCAATATTATCTCTACCACACCAATTCCTGACTCGTCCTTCCAAAATTCCTGTAATTTTCTCATATTAACCTCATTTCTAAGCACTTTTTGTATGCGCTGCTCAAAAGCAAATGGCCGTGTGTTCCTCTTACATACTGCGAAATGCCGCATAAACAATCATGACCAGCACGATCATCAGCATGAGCATCATTGGCATCAACAATTTTGTTCCCGCTTCCTCGCCCAAAACTTTTGCCTGCTCCTTTCGCTCCCGAAATGCATCCACCGCCTCATATTCCAATAAACGAAGCAAATCGTCAGACCCTTTTCTGAGATTCTGTACCAACAAAGTGCTAAACCTCATGTATGACAAAATACCAATCCGCCTTCCAAATAACTCATACGCCCTGCCTTCACTCATCCCACTTTCCATTTCCCGCATCGTCACCAGCATTTCCTCATACACAAACCGATATGACCGTTTACGCCTATCCCGCATGGATAAATATTCCGAAGCAATCCGCATCCATGCCCCTTTGATGGTCATTCCCGCCCCGATTAACAGTATATACCGCTCTAATATTTCCGGGTAATCCAGCACCAATTCTTTCTCACGTCTCCGAAGTCCCTGACGCATCCGGCTATCCAGTATCAGAGGTATCATCAGAACTCCTATGTCGCCCGCAAATAATATGTATAACCACAGCGGCTTTTGAGGTTCGTAATATGTTACGATTTGCCCATCAATCTCCTTTGGCAACTTCATAAACGCATCGGTTTTGGTCTGCTCTGCCAATTCCCGCTGTTGTTTCTCCCAATCCAGCCACAACTGTTCCTCCCCACTGCGCCGGGGCGGATATAGTGTCAATGCCAGAGGAAGTTCCTGCCGTTCTTCGCCATAGGTCAAAATTGCCACAATTTCCACTGCAGTCTCATCCTCTATCTGCTCCCAGTGTATCGTTCCATCGGCTTCGATCAAATGCATGGCATCCAGTTGCCACTCAATGCAAACTGCACTATCCGGTACTGTGATATCCAGTCTCAGATTATGCGTAATATGTTCCGGAGAATCATTTGTCCCCAGATAAGCTTTCTGTATATATTGCTTCACGAGACTAAATTGCGCCTGCAATTCCTCGGCGGTATAACTCCGTGGTGACACTGCGACCTCAATTTCCTGTTTGTTACCTGCAATGGAGGCTTCTAACTTTACTGTGTCTGCAGTACCTCCCGGATCTTGCCGTCGGATTTCATTTTGTCCGGTAATTTGCCCATTCCCACGCCCCAGCAGTACCGCCAATGGTAACAAAAGTAACACGGTGCATCCCAGAAAAATATATCCTTTTCGCAATTTTCTTCGATAACATATAATACTGTCACCCCGCCCTTTTCCCACATACAGCTTCTGTAATTGTTCCACCTTCGTATCTGAAAACCTTCGCTCCCACAATTGGTCCAAATAAGTGCGTATAAACTTAACTATCCTCATATCCTTATCTGACGTATCCTTTCACTCCAATAATATGCCAGCAGATACAACAGCAGTAAAACTGTCATCAGACCTCGCCCACTTCCCTGATACAAACAGTCCAAAAAAGCAGGAGAACATATCCAAAAATAAAGAATCATCCCCAAGGGAATCACATTCATCACCTTTGTCTCCATCTTCTTCCCAGCGATCATCGTTTCTATTTCCCTCCGCACTTCAATCTTTTCACTGATTCGGTCCGCCGCTGTCCTGGTGATCGCAATCAAATCTCCTCCGGTTCGCTTTGCAATTTGAAATATTTCCGCAAAACGCCGGACATCTTCTACATCCCACCGATCTGCTAATTCCATCAAAGCCTGCTCCGCCGGATAGTTTAACTGTATTTTGGCGGTCATCTCCTGAAACTCCGGTGCCAATACAGAGCTTTCTCCATACAGCAGTCTTAAGTCCTGCACAGCTTCTACAAAGGCATTTTCGATGGAATATCCGGCACTTAGTGCCGCGGCAATCCCCTGTAGTCCCTCCCGAAACTCCAAACTGATCTGGCTCTGCCACCGCTTATATTCCCGTTTCTTCTCAATATAAATCCCACAGATTCCGGCAATGATTCCCACGATCCCGGCCAGTAGCAGACCCCGATAAAACAGATAGCATAACACGCCTGCCTTGATATACATTATCCCAAAACCTCTGACTGACACTTTCCACTTGGTAGGATCTCTGTTTTTCCCTCGTGTCCTTTTTCGCTGTCTATTCATATTTCACCTCCAATCCCGAACGTTGCAGCTTTCCATCCGCCGCAATCGGATTGCCTGTCCATTCCATCTGTCCCAAAATACGACCACTTTTATCTTCTCCGGTTTCTTTATACCGATAAAGTATATTAAGACTAACTCTGCCGTCCTGCACATCTAACACCTCCGCAATCGTCAAAACTTTACGACTTTTATCCCGTAATCGCCCCAGTTGTACTACAATGTCAATGGCAGAGGCAATTTGATGCCGGACAGCTTCCAGAGGGATATCCATTCCCGTCAAAACTAAAGTCTCCAGTCTGGATAACATATCCTCTGGACTGTTGGCATGACCTGTCGATAAACTCCCATCATGTCCTGTATTCATTGCGCTTAACAATTCACAGGCTGCCGCATCCCGAACTTCCCCCAGGATAATCCGGTCCGGCCTCATACGCAAAGCCGATATGATCAAATCCCGGATCGTCACCGCATTTTTCCCTTCCAGATTTGCTCCCCTGGCTTCCAGTCTCACCAAATTTGATATCCCCTGGATTTGCAATTCAGCCGAATCCTCTATCGTAATAATTCGTTCATCCGCGGGTATCGAATGGGATAGCGCATTCAAAAAAGTTGTTTTACCGCTGCCGGTACCTCCACTAATAAAAATATTGTATTTCGCCTGTACCAAAATTCGCAAAAAATCGGCTGCCACGGCTGTAATCGACCCTATTTCGATGAGCCTGTCCATCGTAATCGGTTGGGACGGAAATTTCCGTATGGTTACGATCGGACCATTGATGGCAATCGGCGGCAGAACCACATTCACTCTGGACCCGTCCTCCAAACGGACATCCACAATGGGATTGGCTTCATTTACCACTCGATTCATACGGCTGACAATCTGTTGTATCACATCTTCCAGTTTACGCCTGCTGGAAAATCTTCTGGGATATCGCCATAATTTACCCTGTTTTTCTACAAATATATGATCTGCACCATTTACCATGATCTCGGTAATTTCCTCGTCCTCAAGCAGCTCCTGTAAAACATCTAATTTCCGCAGGGAATTAAAAATGGTCTGAATCAGTTCCTGTTTTTCCTCCAGAGACAAATATCTCTTTTGTCCCATTTTGAGGACTCGTTTCTGAATTGCTTCCCAGATTTCCTCATCGTTTGTGAAATGTTCCCGATCTAATGTCTGCAACACCTCATTTCCTATTTGTTCCTGCATCTCCTGTTCCCATCGCTGCTTTTCCTTATCTCCCGGTTTTTCCTTCCTATCCTGCCTGCCTCTCATACTGCCTCCTTCATCGAGACAAACTGAATACGTTCTAACATCTCCCGGTCCCCCTCCCGCATCAATAATTGTTCAAATGAAATTTGTTTGTTGTGTTGAATCTCAGACCGTGCTTTGGGAAGATATAAGACATCACAGCAACGCATAAGTTCCAGAGAAGTTTCTCCCAAAAATCCAATATCGAAAAATATCTTCTGATATTCCGTCTCCTCTGCCAATACACACAAGAGCCTTTGCATATCGGATACTGTCATACCATATAGATCCCGGTAATCCTCTACTGCACGTATCACTGCGATACCATCCTTAGTCTGCACCAGAGATTGTAACTTCACCGCTATTTTTTCCTTATGCTGCCGCAGATAAAAGATCAGTTCAGACATTCCACGATTTTCTTCCATCGGTGTATACTCTTTCCACTTGCTCACACTATGTCCCGGCATCCCATGAAAGAGTTCCATGTTCAGATATAGCGTCGTATACTGCATACCGTATTCTTTTGCCATCTCATAGGCAAATGTACTGACCCCTGCCCCGCCATATGGAGAATAGACCCCAATAAATTCCACATGGTCTGAAGTCACTCGCCTGCTTTTCACCTTCATACCATCATCATCTGCAATCACCGTCAATAACTCCTGGACAATGCTCTCTGCCGATTGGTATTTGAAGATCACCGGGCGATTTATTCCCTCCCGCACCACATCCCCCTCTGACAGAAAAATCAAGCGGCGTATCTGTGTTTCCGGCTCCCATGCAGGGTCCCAATCTCTCTCTCCCACCAACAACATCTCTACAGGACCTCTTCGCAAAAACTGCCGCAGACTTTCCACATTGGTGAACAAACGAACCTCCAACACGGAATTTTGATGATGATTCAGATAATCCGCCAGTCGTCTGGTATATCCCTCCTGATCGAACATCGCTACCTGTATTTTTTTCAATTAAATTCCTCCCTTTTGTCCTAATAGTACAAGTATATAGGCAATCCATGTAACTGGTGCCAGAGGGATCACGCGACCCCTCTCTTTCAAATCCGGCTGATAATATTTTTCCTGAATATATCGCCGATTCAAAAGATACACCAGCAGGGAAACGCATCTCTGTCGCAGCTCTGCCTTCCTCCATAGCTGTACAAACGATACGATTCCCGCGATCACACTCATGATCACCAACACTTTTCCCAGGAAATGCATGCCGCACAATACACTAATCACAGAACATAACTTGATATCTCCCGCACCGATACCTCCCATGTGATACAGGGGCCACCCGGCTATCAATGGGACCGCCAGAGCGACAAATCCAATACACAGTGCCTGAATACCTCCTTCCCATACTCTAAACAATATCCCAAGGCACCATCCCAGGATAATCCATTTGTTCGCAACCCGGTGTTCTCTCCAGTCACCATATGCTGCGGCTGTCAGGATCACTCCTGCGACAAGCATATGCATGTGGCAGCACCTCCCTTCCAAAAGTGTGCCGCCACTATAGCATTCCGCAAATTCACCTGTCAACCAATCCATTTTTTGGTACTATCTCACAAAAAAATCAGGGTAAAATCAGTAAAAACCAACGAAGAAAATAGAGAAAAATCACACCCGGCATCCCCAAAAATGCCGAAACTGCCAGTGTAATTTCGTTAATATTGACGATAAGATTTTCATTGCTCTGTATCAGAAAAAAATTACATACATATAGAACCACGGCACCTGAGAGTCCTCGACCAATCAAGTGCAACAGCCATATTTCAACTTTTATCCCCAGACACCGCACAAATACAAGACAAATTACAACAATAATTATGGTATTTAACATCAAATGCCACCTTTCAGCTAGGCACATTATTCTCCTTCACAAATTCTACAACTGTACCTCGCCAAACTTCTTTTATACACTGTATGCATAAAATTATTTTTTAGGACAAACGATCACCGGATTGGTATAAATGAACTAATTCATGTCTATACTATTAGTAGCTTCCATTATTTGGATGGCGTTATTGATTAAAACGGGCCATGGAGATGCCCCAAATATATATCGTGCGTTGCAATAACGCAAGAAAGGATTCCTATGAATTTAATAAAAGTAAAACAGAAAAAAGCTCCCAAACGGGAGATTTTCCTAAAGAAATCCTTATTAGAAGCACAAAAGAGTCTGGAAAACGCATATACCGGACTGGATGCGGTAGATGATCCTGATATGATAGACAGTTATATCTATGAATTAAACGCTGCATATCTCAGGTACCGCATCATACTCCGGGATATGAAAGAACTTACTTCGGACGAAGAACATCAAACACCCCAAACAGATCCAGCAGACCATTACCCCATGTCCGATTTGGCATCTCGTTACCTGCGGGATTCGCTCCCTGTATTAGATACTTTTGGACTGTAAGCGTATCCATTGATATGTCATTGCGTCTCACCAGCCCCCATTCTACGATCAGTGCCACCGTTCCTGCTGTCAATGCAGTCGCAACGCTGGAACCGCTCTGATAACCGTATCTGGCACGTTCTGCCCGTTCTGCCGGAGGTAATACTTCCGTTCCAATCTCCGGCAACGGTCCCAGAATCTCTATGCCAGGAGCGGCGATATCCGGTTTCACTAACCCGATACGATTATAGCCGCGACCGGAATCAATGGAAATCCCCCGGGTGACACTGTTATAATATGCCACCGATATGATATTGTAATTATTTGCAGGATCACAAATTGTCGTATCGGGATCGGCTTGCAGAAAATAGGTTTCATCGGTGATAAAATTACGGATGGGCAGCCAGATATGAAAACTGGAACCCAGCTTATTCTCATTAAAGACCCGCAGCCGCCAGATTCCTTCCTGCGGCTCCGAGAACCGCATTCGGATACATTCATCCCCACTCTCATAGGAAATTAATAAATACTCGATCTGTACTGTCGTCTGCTCGAACAGAAAGCGGATTGTGCTGCGCTCTCCCAATCTGGCAACAGTTTTACCGCTATATTCCCCGCTGGGAGAGATTAGTCCCACCGAATACAAGTTGGGCGCATCACTCCAGAGTTCCATCGTAAAGCCGCCTCTGCCAGCTCCCACCCGCAATTCCACTTCGGTACTCCCCCCTGCCGGCACCATCTCACTCCGAAAATGATGTGACATATTAGCTTCGTTCCCCACCCCGGTTACCACGAAAGTGCCGCGATAATCCCCATAGTATGCCAACATCTCCCCTAACATTCCACCCCGGTTATGACCACCCAGATTTGTACCCATTCCCAGACAAATCACCAGTGACATCTCTCGCTTAACCGCCTGATTCCATAAATAGCGCACCCCTAACATGATGTCACTTTCCGCATAGCATGGCTCACTGCCCTGCACATGATAATACTCTCTCAGATTTTGTTTTGCCTCTTTACATTTCACCACACAGATGGATGCCAGAGGAGCCACACCCGAAAATTCTTTGCTATCATCCCGATTACCACAGGCAACGCCTGCCAAAAAAGTACCGTGTCCATTCTCATCCCGACTGGGCACCAGTGACCATGGGTCGTCAGAGGCGATGGCTTCGTTTAGCTCTTCTGTCGTATATTCCCGTCCAAAATTGATTCCTTCCGGTGTGTGGTCCTCCCCATCCGCTGTCACAGATTCCTGTATCGTTTGGTCCCATATCCGCCAGATTCTACTGGTACCGTCCGCATTCAAAAAAGCCGGATGGGTATAGTCAATTCCCGTATCAATAAATCCCACCATGACCCCCTGTCCATACAGACCTAAATTAGGCAGTCTCTGAACCTGCGCCACTCCCATTTCTTCTAAAACTTCATCCGAAGACATCAGACCATATACATGAGGTGTGATATAAACTCCGGACCAGCTATCATAGTGTACCCGGTCCCGATTCATGTACACCACAGCAAAACGATTAGAAATGATCTGAAAACAATCGGTAGAATACCATTTCTTAAGCAACTCATCATTCCCCACGTGTTCCACCAGATAGTCCTGATAATCCTCAGAATAAATTTGTTCCCGACAAGTTTGATCCATAACTTCCTCTGATCCCATATGTAGTTATCTTATTCTATGCTGCGGATTCGGATAAGTGAAAACATTACAACCAGTCTACATCTTACATTTTAAAATTCTGGATATTTTGCTCCAGTATATCCGCTGTGCCCCTTAAATTTGCCGCAGACTGTTCCACTTCTCTAAAACGCTCCGACACATTTGTAATGACACCGCCTGTCTCCTGTGTATTTGTCACATTGCTTTCCGCGATGTCAGACAGCCCTGCAATCATACCAATCATTTCTTTTCTTGCCTGTTCCAGTTCCTGCGTCTTGCTCTCGATACTTCTTATGCTCTGAATGGACGTATGTATTTCTCCCATGACCGCACCGACAGACTCTTCTGTACTGACAATATACTGGTTCTGTTTGTCGATTACTGACTGCATTTGCTGCATGGCTTCCACCACATGTTCCGCATTTATAATCAATGTATTTACAATCTGGTCAATGCTGCCGCTGGCATCATTCGACTGTTCTGCCAGTTGCTGTATCTCATCTGCCACAACTGCAAATCCTTTTCCTGCTTCTCCAGCCCTCGCCGCTTCTATACTTGCATTCAGCGAAAGAAGATTGGTCTGTTCCGCTATCTCCGAAATAAATCCTGCTGCCTTACGGATCGTCTTTGCTGACTCGTTGGTCTGTTCGGTCAATTCTGCAATAATATCGACCACCTTGCCCACTTCCTCACTGCTGCTCTTCAGTTCCTCTATAGTAGCGTTGGTCTTATCGCTGGCTAACAGCATATTATCCGCACTTTCATTTAATGCTGCCGCCTCACTGCCGGATTCAATGATCAGATTGCCCATGTATGTAATATTTTCCGACGCATTTCTGGTATCCTCTGCCTGTGAAATCGCCCCGGAGGTAATGGTATCTACCGACTGCATCACATGGTCTATATTGGCAAAGGTCTGATGGGAAGTCTGCTCCAACGTATCGGAAGCAGCAATCAATTGATTGGTGCTGTCACTGATTCCACCGATAATATTCCGCAAATCCGACTGCAGCTTGCCAATTGCCCGTGTCAAATCACCCACTTCATCCTTTCGTCTCAAATGTTTCTGATTCAACGAGACATTCAGATTTCCTGTTGCCACATGCTCGACACAGGCAATCCCTACGTTGAGTGCCTTTGAAATGGAATTTGCCATCAACCCGGCACCGACCATTCCAACGAAAGCGATCACCACAACGATTATGATGATAATAGACACGATCCCAAGGACACTGTTCAGGGTTTTATTTTTATTCACGCCTGCAAAAACCATGCCGATCGGTTCCTTGTCGTCTCCACTCTGAAATACGGGAACATAATATCCGTAATACATTTCACCATTAACAGATACACTCTCGCTAAAATATTCCTGACCGCCCTTGAGAACCTCTTTCTCGATTTTTGCTCCTGCCGGACTGCCAAGAATGCGTTGCCCGTTTTTATCCGTAATGGATGTCATAATTCTCTGGGTTCCGTAGAAAAAAGTAACTTCCATGCCGGATTTCTCCTTGATGGTGTCCAACAGCTTCTCCGAACGGGAAATATTATAGCCACCTTTCCATACATTCCCATTATTCTCTGTGTAAGAACCGGAGTTTTGATCATAGGCTGCCAATGTCGCTGATGCCGTTCCCCGCAGAGAATTTTCCACCTGATTGATAATAGAGGTTTTCAGGGATGTTACTGCCATGATAACGATAATGATTCCAAGAATACTGATTGGCAGAAAGGCACATAAAAGCATTTTTTTGCGAATCGTTAATTTCATAACATTTTCTCCTTTCATTACTCAACAAGAACGACATTTTCATAATACCAGTCAATTCCCCCGGTAATAGTCGCATCATCCAGTGTTGCACCTGCGCTTCCGATTACTTCGCCTGTGTTTGTCTTAAGTTCTCCATCAAAAACATTATTACTTCCATCTAATATTGCTTCCGACGCCTCTGAAACTTTTTCCTGTGTTCCCTTGGCACAAAAAGAAGCCAGGTCTGTTATCTCCACCAGTCCTTCGCTCATACCTCCATAATAATTTTCGCTGTTCCAGGTACCCTCAATTATGGAATTTACTGCCGCTGTATAATAGGCACTCCAGTTCCAGATCACACTGCACAGACATGTTTGCGGTACTTCCTTACTCATATCCGAATTATATCCGATTCCATATACTCCATATTCCTGTGCCAACGTCATCGGATAAGGTGTATCACAGTGCTGTGCCATCACATCGCACCCCATATCCAGCAGTTTTCTAGCTGCTGCCTCCTCTTTCTCTGGATCATACCAGCTATTGGTGACTACTACATATATCCTGGCATCCGGATTTACGGATGCTACCCCGATGGCAAAAGCGTCAATGCCACCCGTCACCTCCGAACTGCTGGTATCCATCGCTGCCACATACCCGATTTTATTACTTTTGGTATTCATTCCTGCCACAATTCCACTCAGATATCTCGGCTGATAGATTCGCCCGAAATAATTATTGAAATTTGTGTCATTGGACAAATATCCTGTGCCATGTGAAAAATATACATCGGGATATTGTTCCGCCATTTCCGCAGTAGTCTCCATGTACCCCCAGCTTGTGGTGAAGATAATGTTACAGCCATCGGAGATACACTCCTCTATCGCCTTCTTCGTTGCCTCGGCATCCGCATCATCCACTATCTTGCGCTCGATTTGGTCATCCGATAACGCCAGATTACTCTGCATCCCCAAGATTCCCAGATCGTGCGTATAAGAATACCCGCTTCCCTCTGACGGATCCGATATGTACAAAACTCCCACCTTAATTTCTTCTTTGCTAATTGATTTCGATGTCTCTGTCTCCGCCTGATCCGTATTATCCGAAGATAACTCATAACCCTCGTTGGTCACATAATCGTCCGGCTCCGTGGCACCCGCACCACAACCTGTCAGATTGCTGACAACCAGCATTCCTGCCATTAACAATCCTGCTATTCTTTTTAACATAAACAATCTCCCTTTCCGCTTTCTTCACAGTTTCATAAAAAAAATACTTTAATCATCTGAAACAATATTACTAATTCAACGCTTAAGGTGAAAAGGGATCAAATATACCGCCTGAATCGCACGACAAATCGTCTCTGTGGAATAAAACACCGTATGATATAATATAGACAACTCCGAATTGTATTCCAAGTAAATAGAAATTAGTGATATCTGTAATAATACAAAGACTATAATCAGCGGATACCGTCTGCACTGACTTCCCCTGCTGATCAAAACCCCCACCTTATTCAAAGCTGCGCCGAGTCCAATTTTTTTCATCATAGCACATTGTCAGAAAGTACGCAACCACGCAAATCCTAAGTATATTGTACTTTCCTGTGCTATCTCTCTGCGCTTTTTTGCGGCAGGATACAATAAAGAATGATTATGATTAGAAATGCTTACATAAACCAATGTTTCCCTAAAAGTTTTATTCTAATATCGGCATAGCAACCAATCTATATCCTTTCCTGAGATTAGAATCTGCTGATACGAATATTGGCGTTAGCACCAATGATTGTCATATTTTTTCCTGCATAAATTATAACCTCACCGTTTTTACCTAATGCACTCACATCCAATGTTTTAATATTCGTACCAAAGCACATTAATGATTTTAATTCGGTATTTTTAGAGACATCCAGGCTGGATATCCCGGTATTGTTGCAATATAATGACTTTAATTTCGTATTGCCACTAATATTAAGCCCGGTAATGCCTACGTTTCCTTCTACCGACAGATACTCCAGTTCGGTAAAGCAGGAAGTGTCAATATTTCCTTTTACCTTGAAATCACTGCCTTCATCATCCGTCAATTCCAAAGAGACCAATCTACCAGCATCATTCCATTTATAACGATTCGGATCATTCAGATTCTCCTCAACCAATGCGCCATTTGCGCGAAGTGACGCGATTAACTTTTGCAGATTTTCTCGGTCACTCAGTGTCTTGTTGGCAGGCTTTGGCGTTACCTGCGCCGCATTATTCTTCGCCGCAACCACCACCTTACAGGTAAATTTCTTCTTGCCAGTCTTGGCAGTAATCGTAGTCTTGCCTGCTTTCTTAGCCACCACTTTACCCTTCTTGCTTACCGTCGCTACCTTCTTTTTGCTGCTGGACCACTTCAATTTTTTCTTCTGTTTCTTTGTCAGATTTTTCACTTTCAATGTTGCTGATTTACCCACGGTAAGGTTTAATGATTTCTTGTTAATTTTCGCCTTACCAGCAGCATCCGCTGAAGTCTTACCCAAACCCGTCAAAACTAATGCCATGACCATGACAATCGCTGTTACCTTCATTAGTTTTTTCATAATCTCTCCTCCTTCTGTGTACTACTGTTCAGTGACAAAACATGCTAAATTAGCATTTTAGGGAAACACTGATTCATGCAAACATTTCTACTCCTCTCAACCCTCTCTTTACCCACTTCTAGCATAAATCTAAATTCTTGCACATGTTTTTTCAAACTCCTCTACGGTAGCAACCGATTTTTTATATTCATCAGCATATTTATC
>JAUNIU010000064.1 GCA_030523265.1 Eubacteriales bacterium
ATAATGGCACGGCGGCTGGTGAGTTTTGCTACATAATGGAAACTCTGGGTAGAAAATGTAAGGATCACGACACCTACAGTCTTTCCGTTGCTGGCATCCAGAATAGGCATAGTCAGTTGGACATAATCTCCCAAATCATTGATATATTTATTATCACTTCCGGTAAAACAACGGATCACCTCGGTGGTAATCATGGTTTTTCCTTCCTCCAAACCATAGGTATCCTTCATCACATAAAGATTTTGATCCACAATCAATACGCGTCCCTGATAAATATTGGCAATGGATTCGGCTTCCTGATTCACTTCGGGAGCATCCTGACCGGACAAATAACCAGAAGAGGTGATCAGATTGGATAAGACGGTACCATAAGATTGTAACTCATCCGTTCTCTGTGAAATGAGTTTGGAATCATAGACATGAATCATGATATTGGAAAAAAGGATAACAGGAAAAAGCCCTACGATAACCAGGACTGCGAAAAGCTGCACACGCATACTGCGCAGACGATATAGCAATTCTTCCCAACGCTTTTTCAACCTGCTGTCTCCGTCCTTTCCAGAAATTTCCTGCCTATGAAATCCCTATCACTGCTGAAAAAAGTATCCCACGCCCCATTTGGTGTGGATAAATTTCGGAGTGCTCGGAGTAGTCTCGATCTTTTCCCGCAAACGACGAATATGTACATCCACCGTCCGGACATCGCCAGGATAGTCATACCCCCATACGGTATTGAGTAACTCCTCGCGGCTGTAGACTTTATTAGGATGCGTCATCAATAATTCTAACAGATCAAATTCCTTCGCTGTCAGATTTACTTCTTTGTCCGCTAAATATCCTCTGCGGCTTTCCAGATCCACCTTGAGTATATCACAGGTCAAGATCTGTTTGTTTTCCTCTACAGGCTTACTATTGCTGCTTCTGCGCATGATAGCCTTGATCCGCGCCTTTACTTCCAGAATATTGAAAGGCTTTGTGATATAGTCATCGGCACCATATTCCAATCCCAGAATCTTATCCATATCTTCCCCTTTTGCCGTCAACATAATGATCGGTACATCGGAAAATTCACGAATCTGCTGGCACACCTCAAAGCCGGTCAACACCGGCAGCATCACATCTAATAAAATGACATCATATTGGTTTTTCGAGGCCTGATCCAGGGCTTCCTGTCCATCATAGGCACAATCCACCTGCATACCATCCTGCTCTAAGCTAAAGCGAATCCCTTTCACGATCAACTTCTCATCATCCACAACCAATACTCTCTTTGCCATGTTCTCCTCTTTCTGCCAGGTTCCCACGCCTGACCATATTTGCATTTCTTTTTATACTGTAATGGAGTCTTTTATTTGATTATAAACGCCCTCTTTGATCCCGCTCACTTTCATAATATCCTCAACCGACGAAAAAGAACCATGCTGCGTCCGGTAATCCAGAATTGCTTTGGCTTTCGACGGTCCGATCCCCGGTAATGTCATCAGTTCCGCTTCTGTCGCCACATTCAGGTTAATGCGACCGGATGCGGAGGATTCCGTATCCCCTGTGGAAGTCTCCGCTGCTTCCGTACGATGCCTGGTTTTCTTCCATTGTTTTACGGTAGGAATCTCAATCTGTTCTCCATCCGCGATCCATCTTGCCTGATTCATGGCGGCAATGGCAGCGTTTTTCTTGAAACCACCCGCCGCTTCAATCACGTCACATACCCTGGCAGCTTCCGAAAAGCGATAGACCCCCGGATGTCTGACGGCACCACAGATATATACCGCATATTCTGCAGGCTCCTCTGGCTGTCCCGTTTGCTGACTGGAATCGTCAGAATGATTTGTAGATGTGGCAGCCGGACTTGCTGTGTGAAATGTGGTCTCTTCCCGGGATGTATTCTGTTCTGTATGCAGATAAAAACAACCTGCGCCAACGATGAGCAGAAGACATAATATACCCGTTATCCATTTTTCCTGTTTCATGACACCTCCTATGCGTGTGCATAACAGGGCATGTCACATTGCGTTGAAATCAAAAACCCCTATTTATTATTCTAACGAATCTGCGTGTCAATTACAAGAGAAAGAATGAACAAAATTTAGATTTTTTTATTGGCCGGATTGAAAAAGTTCCTGCCATTTAAACAGCAAAATACCACCAATCATGACGACAACACCGAATAAACGTGTCCATGCAAAAGGTGTTTTTTCCGCACCAAACAGACCAAACAGAGAAATCAGATAGGACACAACAAGCTGTGATGTCACAATAAACATCGTGGCTTTGGCAGGACCAAGCTGGTTTACGGCAATGATGACAGTATACGTAATGAAAGCACCGATCACACCGCCTAACAGCATGTACCATGGTTTGACCGACGGAATGGTACTGATACTGCCTTCTCTGCCAGTGACAAACCAGGCAATTACGCAGATAATCAATGCCGTAAGCTGTACAAATCCTGCAGACAACCAGACACTGGTTTGTTTGGTTACCTCCGCATTAAATACCCCCTGTACACTCATTAATAGACCTGAAATGAGTCCGATGATCATTCCCCACATAAGAAATACCTTCCTTTCTACATATGTCTTATGACACATGTATGCATCCTGCTAATATGAGAAAGTATTCCCGAATTTCATGGGATTTATGCCAAAATATCATCCAGGATTTGAATCGTCTGATCAATATGTTCTCTTTCGACCACCAGAGGCGGCACGAAACGAATAATATTTGTACCGGCACTGATCAATACCACGCCTGCCTCCAAAGCCTTTGCAACTACTTCTCCGGCAGGAATCGTCAGCTCGATTCCCTGCATCAGTCCCAGCCCGCGGCAGTCTTTGATTTTGTCAGGATGTTTCTGTGCCAGCTGTTTCAACTGCGCTGTCAGATAAGGTGCGACTTCGTTTACATGATCTAATATCTTTTCTTTCTCAAAGATTTCAAACACTTTACATACGGCAGCAGTGGCAAGGGGATTTCCGCCATAGGTGGTGCCATGATCCCCCGGATTCATGGCTTCCGCAAATTTCTCAGTGGCGGCAAAGGCTCCCACAGGTACGCCGCATCCCAACGCTTTCGCAGAGGTCATAATATCCGGTCTGATCCCGTAATGCTCATAGGTAAACATCTTGCCGCTGCGTCCCATTCCACATTGGATCTCATCCAGGATCAATGCAATATCATATGTATCACACAGTTCTCGGATTCCCTGTATAAATGCCGGATCTGCCGGATGGATGCCACCCTCTCCCTGCAAAGTTTCCAGGATAATGGCACAGGTGTCCTTTGTTACCAGCGCACGAACACTCTCCAGATCATTGTACCTGGCAAAGGATACCCCGCCGATCAGCGGTTCAAACGGTTCCCGGTAATGTTTGGTTCCAGTGACAGATAACGCACCCATGGTACGTCCATGGAAGGAGTGCTCCATAGCAATAATTTCCCCTTTACACAGAGGATTTTTGTGATGTGCATAGATTCTGGCTAATTTCAAAGCACCCTCAATGGCTTCTGCGCCACTGTTGGTAAAGAAAACGCGATCCATGCCGGATGCCGCACTTAATTTTTCTGCTGCTTTGATGGCAGGCTCGGTATAGTACAGATTAGAGGTGTGAATCAGCTTGTCGATCTGATCTTTCAGTCCCTGCTTATACTCCTCGTTGCTATAACCCAGAGCTGATACCGCGATGCCCGCACCCATATCCAGATATTTCTTGCCCTGATTGTCAAATAAATACATACCCTCGCCCTTTTGGAAAATCACACTGCGGTTATAGGTATGAATAAAATGCTGATCTGCTTCCTGTAATGTCATATCAATCTCCTTTCTGATAGGATTATAATTCATTGCTGTAGCGTTCGCTGTCATCTCCGATGATGGCAGTTCCGATACCTTTCTTGGTGAAGAACTCCAACAGCAGACAATGATCTCTGCGGCCATCCAGAATATGTACTCTGCCTACACCGGAATTTACCGCACGAATACAGTTATTTACCTTAGGCAACATTCCACCTGTGATGATCCCCGCTTCAATCAGTTTATTTGCCTCGATCAGATTTAAGACGGAGATCAGAGAGGATTTATCCTGCGGATTCATACAGACCCCTTCCACATCTGTCAAAAACGCCAGTTTCTCAGCGCGGATCGCTCCGGCGATGGCGCAGGCAGCGTCATCCGCGTTAATATTATAAGTCTGTCCATCCTCATCCATACCAATCGGCGCAATTATGGGGATATAATCATTGGCCAATAAGGTGTCAATTACATCCGTATCTACCCGGGCAATGTCGCCTACAAATCCGATATCTTTGCCATTGGGCATTTTTTTCTCCACATGTAGCATCCCGCCATCTTTTCCAGAGATACCGATCGCCTTCACCCCTAATGTCTCCACCATTTGCACCAGATTTTTATTGACACGGTTTAATACCATCTCTGCGATCTCCATCGTATCCTGGTCGGTCACACGGAATCCCTCGATGAATTTGGTCTCTTTGCCTACTTTATCAATCCATTTGCTGATCTCTTTGCCGCCGCCATGTACGATAATCGGCTGCATACCCACTAATTTCAGCAGAGCCACATCCTTGATAACGCTCTCCTCCAGATTTTTGTCCAGCATAGCACTGCCGCCATACTTTACAACGACTTTTTTATTATTAAAATCACGAATGTAAGGCAATGCCTCAATCAACGTCTCTGCCTTCACTGTGATCTGGTCCATAAACTTTTCCTGTTCTTCTATACTCATGATAGTCTGTCCTCCCTCTCTTTATGGAAACATTGGAACGATCTTTAATCCGGTATTTTCCTCCAAACCAAACATCAGATTCATATTTTGCACTGCCTGGCCTGCCGCACCCTTGACGACATTATCAATGGCTCCCATCATAATGATCCTTCCGGTTCGCTCATCGATCTGAAAGTTTACATCAACAAAGTTGCTTCCCTCCACCCAGCGGGTTTCCGGATATACATTCCGGTCCAATACACGGACAAAATATTCATCCGCATAATATTTGTCATAGACTGCCCGAACCTCTTCATAGCTGACAGACTTCTTTAGCGTGGCATAAGACGTTGCCAGGATTCCCCGGTTCATTGGAACCAGATGCGGGGTAAAGTTGATTTTTACTTCTTCCCCGGAAGCGTAGGACAACTGGTCTTCGATCTCCGGTGTATGGCGGTGGCTTGCCACGCCATATGGTTTGATACTTTCGTTTACCTCACAATATAGATTTGCCACCTTAGCCCCGCGACCGGCACCGGAAGTACCGGATTTGGCATCGATGATAATGGTATTCATATCGATGAATCCCTCTTTTGCCATCGGATAGATCGATAAGGTGGAACAGGTAGGAAAGCAGCCGGGATTCGCCAATAATCTGGCAGTGCGGATTTCCTGACGATTCACCTCGCACAAACCATAAACCGCTTCTGCAACAAATGACGGACTTTGGTGTGTGATACCATACCACTGTTCATATTTCGCTACATCTTTGATACGAAAGTCTGCACTCAGATCAATAATCTTGGTCTGGGATAAGATTTTCTCGTTGACCAGAGAACCACACAACCCCTGTGGTGTTGCGGTAAAGATCACATCTGCCTGCTCTGCTAGCGCATCCATGTCTTCTCCCATACATTTTTCATCCACCAGATTGACCATATTGCCAAATATTTTACTATATTTTTCATCCACATAGGAACGGGAACCATACCACACGATCTCCGCTTCCGGATGTTGTAACAGGATCCGGACTAACTCCTGTCCTGCATACCCTGTAGAACCTATGATACCTACTTTAATCATATTCATTATCCCCTTTTTCATATTGTACCGTTATCTAACGAATACTCATTATATAGCATGATTTATAATTATGCAATACTTGTTTGGTTCTTTTTATAAGATTTTTTATATAATTATAGAATTTCTATTGCATAAATATTCAAAATAATGTATATTTATTAATGTCTGACATGGTAATATCCCGTGATACGGGGAGGAAACAGAGAAAACATTTGCATCTGCTTCTATTTGCGTATATACTGTGTTATGGATTGGTGTGGCAAGAGAAATATCCTAATCATCCTCTTGCCTCCGTAACATTACATATCATGAAGGAGGAAACAGTAATGGCAAAGGAAAAAGTGATTTTAGCTTATTCTGGTGGTCTGGATACGACAGCGATCATTCCCTGGTTAAAGGAAAACTATGATTATGAAGTTGTCTGTGTCTGCATCGACGTTGGACAGGAAAGTGAATTAGAGGGTCTGGAGGAACGTGCAAAGTTCTGTGGAGCAGAGAAACTTTACATCGAGGATGTAACCGATGAATTTTGTGATGACTACATTGTTCCATGTGTACAGGCCAACGCAATCTATGAAAATAAGTATCTTTTGGGTACTTCCATGGCGCGTCCTCTGATTGCCAAAAGATTGGTGGAAATCGCCCGTATAGAAGGTGCTACTGCGATTTGTCATGGTGCTACCGGTAAAGGAAACGACCAGGTTCGTTTTGAATTAGGTATCAAAGCATTGGCACCGGATATCAAGATTATTGCAGCATGGAGAGATCCGAACTGGACTATGGATTCCCGGGAATCTGAGATCGAATACTGCAAGGCACATGGGATCGATCTTCCATTCTCTGCGGATAACAGTTATAGCCGTGACCGTAACCTGTGGCACATCAGCCATGAGGGACTGGAATTGGAAGATCCTGCCAACGCACCGGATTATGAG
The DNA here is from genome assembly GCA_030523265.1 of Eubacteriales bacterium. Classification (GTDB taxonomy): domain Bacteria; phylum Bacillota; class Clostridia; order Lachnospirales; family Lachnospiraceae; genus Butyribacter. The sequence continues at coordinate 6,743 of JAUNIU010000064.1, forward strand.
CATCTGCTCGTGTTAGGTACTACTCCTGAGAAAGCACCGGAGGAAGGCGAAATCGTCACCATGACCTTTGAGCAGGGTGTACCAAAGAGTGTCAATGGCAAGGAAATGAAAGTATCTGATATCATCCGTACCTTAAATAAATTGGGCGGCAAGCACGGAATCGGTATCATAGACATCGTGGAAAACCGTGTGGTAGGTATGAAGTCCCGTGGTGTCTATGAAACTCCTGGTGGAACGATCCTGATGGAAGCACATCAGCAGTTAGAAGAGCTGATCCTGGATCGCGATACCTATACTGCCAAAAAGGATATGGGCAATAAGTTTGCTGATATCGTATATGAAGGCAAGTGGTTTACTCCGCTTCGGGAAGCAGAGCAGGCATTCATCGAGTCTACCCAGAAATATGTAACCGGTGAAGTAAAGTTCAAATTATACAAGGGCAATATCATTAAGATGGGTACCACTTCCCCATATTCGATCTATGATGAGGATATCGCTTCTTTCACCACTGGTGAATTATATAACCATGTGGATGCTGCCGGATTTATCAATCTGTTCGGTCTGTCCTCTAAGGTTCGCGCTATGAAGCAGGGACCATTCGTAGAATTAAACGAGAAGTAAACAGACAGCAGATAATTTCCTATGAGGAATATCGTGTATGCATAATAAAAAGTCCTGCGTGTGGATTGTGTTCGTGTAAGCAATCCCACGTAGGATTTTTTTGATATATTTTTTCGATGTCCGAAATATTCTCCTCCAATCCCGATAGTGATTTGGTATTTATAAGATTTACTATATCTACCATTCATCCCTTATTTCATCCAAAATATTCAAAAATGCATCTAAATCAATTAGATTTTTATCTTTTAAAAATTGTTCATATAACTGCTCTAAAACAAGAAAAAGATCCTCCCGTTCATCCGTCTCAATAAACTGGTGGTATTTTTGATTCAAACGATTAAAGCATAGTCCGTATTCCTTTGCAGCGGCAACAGCCTCCTCCCTAGTGCCCGCCTGTTCTAACAGCTTTTTTGTCTTTTTATATTGCTGCATTGTCTTTTTATATGCAGCAGCCGGAACAAATTCACTGCCATCCCAATTGCGGAGAGGATTTTCCAGATTTTCCTGTAACCAGTCATCCGACCGCAGTCTTTTTACTTCCAGATAGTCCAGTTTCCCTTTCCATGCCTTTTTTACCGCCATCCCTGCCTCTTTTGGAATACTATACAAATCAAGACTTCTCAATTCCGATATCCGCTCCAGAATCTTCATATCCTCTGCAGAAAAACCAAACAAATCCGAGATTGTTAAATCTCTCAAAAAAGGAAGCTGCTCTAAAGCTTCCAAATTATTTATAATTCCCGGTTTCCCGTATAGCATAAGCGAATGCAGTTCCGGAAAAAGACGAGGAATTTCCCGCAGGTCTAACTCCTTTATTTTAAAAACAGACAAATCGTGTATATCACATAGTCCGTAATTGCACAAACCTGCATCTTCCATAGATAGATTCAGACCTATCGTTTTACCTATTATCTGAAGCTGTGGATGCAGCTTACCTGTCAATTTCAAATGTCTAACATTATCTGGAAGGTATATTCTTTTCACGCCCGTTCCGTCTAGTTCAAAAGTATGAAGCTGTTGTAAATTACGAAAATCCAGCACCTCTGTCTGGGGTGACTTCCAACGAAATGACTGGATCAGAGATGCTCCGGCAATGCAATCCAAAATTCCCGGATTCGGTCCCTCTATCTCTACATCCGTAACACAGGGAAATAACTCCACAGAAAAATTGTGTTCTACAGCCTCATAAAGTGTAGTTGTCAACACCCTTTCATTTTTACGGAAAGAACCTTTGGAAAGAGTAACCCATTCTCCACTGTTAATATATTTCTTATAATTTTCTTTCTGCTTTGTATCCCCCTGTCTCCACTCCATCTCATATAGATATTCTATTCCATATCTCCATTTATCTCCGGCATAATTATTACAAGACTTATTGGTAACAGGCGGGCACATCCCACAATATATATAATCTCCCGGTATCTTGTCATTAGAAATATAATTCATATTCAATGCATGATGAAAACGGAATCGTTCTGAATAAAATGGTTGTAAGTCGGGCAAAATTTCTTCTTTCGGTGGTTCTGACTCCAGATAATCCAAAACAATATAACATATGCTTCCACGAGCCACCTCTAAAATCTGATAAGCTCCATACTTTTTTAATTCCTCTACATAAACACCATAAACATCTCCTACTGCCGGTTTATGTCTTCGCTCCATATCTGTATTCTCCTCTACGGATTCAATTATAATCAATATTTACAAAGACAAAATATAATTATATCTCGAAACCGATCTCTTTCAATACTTGTACCAAATGGCATAATGGCAATCCCACCACATTATAGTAATCCCCTTCTATGCCACAGATATAGGCGGCAAATGCCCCCTGAATCCCGTATGCCCCGGCTTTGTCCAGGGGTTCTCCCGTGGCAATATAATGGTTAATCTCACGGTCATTCATCGCTGCCACATGCACAGTAGTTCTCTCGTGAAATGTGTGCGGCTCCATCCTGTCCTGCTGTTTTACCAACAGAGTCACTCCGGTATAAACACAATGCGATCTGCCTTGTAGCGCATGAAGCATCTGCAACGCCTGGGTTTCATCCGCAGGCTTTCCCAGAATCTGCTGATCCAATGCCACCACTGTATCTGCGCCGATCACAACGCAATCTTCCGCCTGTTTCTCTGCTACATCCATCGCTTTCCGAAAGGAAAGGGACTCCACCACTCTGGCCGGATCGGTCTCTGTCACTGTCTCCTCTGCATCGCTTGGTACTACTTCATACGCTATCCCGATCTGCGTCAATAGTTCCCGGCGTCTGGGCGAACCGGAAGCTAAGATAATTTTCTTTTTCATACGGAATTACTCTCCTTTTGCCAGTGACCGCGCAAGAGAGAAGGCTCTGCTTCGATATGTGCATAATCGTTAAAGCGGTCTAAATAGAATCCATGTAAATGTTCGTCGTAATGAATCTGTGTGATGCTGCAGTTTTCCAGGGAGGTTCCAAACATCAATCGTTTGGCAAAATCTCCACCAAACAGGGAACACAGTAGAATACGGATCACACCGCCATGGGTCACCACTGCTATCTGTTTCTTTCCGCTATCCATCCATTCCTGCACCACAGGCTTAATGCGCTCCCATACCATAGCTCCATTTTCCCCTCCGGGATACCACATTTCCTCTAATGGCACAAAATACTCGCCAACCCATTCATTCACTTCATCGAGTGCCGTTCCGCGGGCGATCCTACCCTCCTGAAATAATTCCAACTGGCGGTCATAATAATCCGCGTAGTATTGTTTTACCACCGAATCCGGCTTGCCCGTCAGATCACCAAAATGTACTTCCTGTAATTCCGGACGAACCTGTAAATTATGCAATAACTCCGGTTGTTCGGCGAAAGCAATTTTGGCAGTCTCCTGTGCCCGGATCAAATCACTGCAGTATACTGCCTCCACCGGATAAAGTTTCATTCGCTTTCCCAACAGTTTTGCCTGCCATCTGCCAATCTCATCCAATGGAACATCCACATTGCATTCGGGACGATTTTGCCTGCCGTGGCGTATCAGATAAATAACCAAAGTAATCTCCTCTCCTATTGTGCCACCTCTGTCAAGATAGCTTCTGCACTGGCACCGCTTACCGGTATGATATCACTCTGAAATAAACGGTCATCATATAATAATTTTTCCTGGGTTTGTTCCGCTTTTAATGTCTCATATACCTTTTGTCTGGTCTCATAATCTGTGCCCGCAGGTTGACTGGCATCAATAGATGCATATAATGCATATCCGTCTAACCAGTTTTGCTGTACCTCTTCCCAGTTACTAAAGTTTTTCTGTAATTTCTGTGCTGCTGGTTCGATCAAAGCCTGCGCCTCTTCAATGGTAATATATCCAGCCACATACCCCCACTGTACCAAATGGGATATCCGGCACAGATCCCATGCCAGCAATCCTTTCTTTTTCCATTTTTTCCAATTGTACTGCACCATCTCATAGTGTGTGAGGGTATCTCCGCTAAGCTGTTTCAATGCCGTCTTCAGTTTCTTTGAAGACATGGCATTCATCTCCTTTGCCTCTTTGCGGTACTCTGCTCTATCACCGGAAGTCAATAGGCCCTGAACCTGGGTAAGCAAATCAGACCGATTGGTAATTCCCCAACTCTGATTCAGAATTTTAGCCGCTGCCTGCCGGTTCCCAGCAGTTGTCTCGTAACCACCAAAATAGTAAACATCCCCTTCGTTGATGGAGATCAGAACCGATCCCATTGCTCTGCCCCACTGTCCTAGATTAGAAGCAGGATCTTCCTGTGATACCAATTCTTTCTCGGGTGTGGCAGTGGGTGTCTGGGATTTTTGCAGATTTGCACCTCCCTTACATCCGGTGAACACTGCCATAGTAAGTATCCCTATGCACAGAAAACACAGAACCTTTCGCCAATTATTTGTTGTGTTCATTTGATTCCTCACACTTATTTCCTTTCTATCTTATGTATATTATGATGTTAAGAATATAAATCTATGATTCCCTGTAATTCCGATCCCTCCGCCGGAGCCTCCGATATCTCCTGATTGGTTCCGTCCGCAAACGCCTGATGCAAAATCAGATGTTTGTCCTTTCGCAAAACAATGGCATAATAAGCGGCTTCCTGTGTCTGCGGATTCCAGACAAGGAATACCTTAGAACAAGTTCCCGCATAGAAATGTTTCGATGGCAGAGTGATCTGGACGATCTTGAGATCCTCCCGTATCATCAGAGACAGCACATCAAAATCATCTGCCACATACGGACAATTTTGTCCCTTGGAGTATGGTGGTTCAAATAAATTTAATAAATATTCTTTTCCGCCATCCGTAATCTCCTGGATAAAGGCATCTTTCTGCGCAAAAAGACGTTTTGGCATCAGATTTGCCTCCACATGCTGTCTGACCAGCGCATGAAACTGCGCTTCTGTAATCTTTTGCCCATTTTGTATCTGTCCATCCTCTTTTGTATCATCCTGTTTCTCGATATCATAATCCACACGGAAATTATGAGAAAAGGGATTTAGTACAATCGCCCGCACATCGGAAGTCTGTCCCAAAAACTGTACACACCTGCCATACGGAAGATTCAGGCGAACCGGAAATTTCTCCATCAAATCATCTTTTCCCATTTCCGCTAAAGAAGTAAAGACAGGAATTAATTTCTTCCCCTCTTTGTCTTCCAAAATACAGGGCACGGGATTTGCATCTTCTGGCAAAGCCGCTTCTCCACCGGATCTTGCCGCTTCCTTCATCTGATTTAATACACCGGGATCGGTATCCGGCGGCATAATGGCAGGTAAAATCACGATAGAATTTTGGAGTTCCTGCATCAACTGATGCGCCAGATCAGGATTCTTCGTCTTCGTTAATTGCTCCAATATTTTTTCTAATCCTTGACTATTCACGTAACATCTCCTCTGTAATATGCATATTCAGGCGCGGGAAAAATCCTTGTGTTTCCGCATTTTTAATTTTTTGTGCGAAAAGGCCATGCTGCTATAAGCAATATTTCCACATCACGGTTTGTGATGTGGACTTTTCACACCAGTTCATGCAAAATGCGGAAACGCAAAAAAAGTCTCCTTGGCACCTAAATTCATCCAATAAAATCTCCCTAAGTATACCATAATACCATATCAGGGTCAAAGAGATATCATTGCACTCCTTTTTAATTTTCTTAATCCAAGGATAACTTGTGGTTATCTTTGGAACCGCCTGTTTGCCGATTATGTCTGCTCTGGGTGTCATACTGGAAATTTATGAAAGGAAATCCAGCTGGTATTGCAGATTTCTTGCCAGACAACTAGGCTTGATAGAAGGTCTTTGCTTTACGACGTTTCGATAGGATGCGCCTCGGAGGTTTGTCTGAAGCAGCATGCGACAGGTTCCGCTGTTTCCCTAGAGGCACACTCTCGTTATATAGGGGACGTAACGGTGCATAATATCCTAAAGGACAGGATATAAGCACCGACGCCCCCTAAAATGCCTCTATGGGAAACACGGAAAAC
>JAUNIU010000307.1 GCA_030523265.1 Eubacteriales bacterium
CCTGAGTTTTGCAGGAAAATAAGATAAAAAATGGCCGCGAGCCCAGTGTTTATGCTGGTTTGCGGCCTTGTCATTTTGTCATTTTTTCATGGTGATTTTTCTACTTTTTGGTCTTTGCCAAAATTTTCTTGATCTCTCCAAGGGTGCGGATCCGTTTCCCGAAATCAATATCTATGATCTGCCCGATATCTTTTAATACTTCGTCGTAATAATCAAACAGGTAATAGTTTTGCTGTACGAAGCTGCATTCTGCTTTAGAGAGGGACTCCAGGATCTTTCCGACACTGTATTTATGTTCCAGCTTGTTTTCCAGTATCCTTACTATCGTCAGAGCGACAAAACAGGTTAGGAAATGTGCTTCGATATGTTCCTTTGTCCAGACATATACAGGTCTGGCTTCCAGTTCGCTTTTTGTTACCTTAAAGGATTCTTCAATCCGCCACAATCCCCGGTACATGTCGATGATCTCATCATCCGATGCTTCCATTTCACTGGTCAGGAGCATGTAGTAGCCGTCCAGTGCCTCTTCTTCCCTGATCTTTGCCTCGTCGATATCCAGAATGGAGGAGGCAGTGAGGATCTCTCCTGTTTCTTTGTCATAGACCACTTTTTTTACATACTTTGCGGCACCATAAGAAGTGGCTCTTGTATAATTCCCCGGATTTTGTGCCAGATCTCTGGCTTTTGCTAAAGCAGCTTCGCGTTCTGCTTTTGCCCGTTTGGCGTATTTTTTACTCCAGAAGACCACCTGTTTCTCATCCACTTGTTTTTTTATCTTTTTACCAGTAGTAGAAGTAACCTGGATGCTCCGCGGGCATTTTCGGGATTTCCGTTTATATTCCGAGCCAAGCCATTTATAACCATCCTCTTTGAGGACATAGTCTTTGATACTTTTTTCGGCCCTTCGGATAGACATGCTGAAAACATATCCATCATGAGTGGGAGTGTTGATCGTATACCAGATGTTGTCTCCAGTGGTCATTCCTTTGTCAGCAACGGAGATCACCCTGCCAAGGTCAAACTGCTTTTTGATGCGTCCGAAGTTTGGCCTGTAAGTGAGACAGTCGTTTGTATTCCCCGGGAAAAGCTCGTAAGTAATGGGGATTCCCCGGTTATCCATGAACAGCCCCATCTGTACGATCGGATTAGGCCTGTGTTCTTTGCAGACCCCCTTGCGAAGGAGATCATTCTGTCCATCAGTTTCGAAATAATAGTTTGTAACATCATAATAGATCAGGCTGGTATCCCTGCCATGATTCTTTTTGATCCGGTCATTCATCCATATCTGCAGGTTTTCCTTATGTTTGTCCAGAAAAGAAAGGCAGCGGTAAACGTCATCCAGGGAATAATCCGGGTTTTCGAAGAAACGCTCCCGATTATGATAGGAAGATTTCTTTGATGCAGGAAAAAGGAGTCTGGAATAGACGAGCATCTTCATTATAGTATTGGCATCATACTGTTCTTTTGAGTGACGCTGCCGGTTGGTCAGAAAAGTATGGATGCCGAGTTCATGGTAGATCTGGCTCAGTGCGGCATAGCCGAAGTTTTTTCGCAGGTTATCTCCGGTACAGAGCCGATCGGAATCGTAGAAGGTGAAATTGATCGGAGCCTGGTTTTTCTGCTTTTGTGCATTGAGTTCCTTCACACGTTTTGTGAAATGAGCGATCGGATCATCATACTGGATCTCCAGTTCGTCGAGCCAGCCGATAGATTCCACTGTTTTCTGTCTGGAGCATTTTTTCACTTTGTCATAGTAATTATCAACGATGGAAAGGCGAATCCGTCCGTGTGCGTTTGGTGTTTTTTTGAGATACATAATATTCACTCCGTTTCATATAATATCTATTATACCATAAAACACTACAAAACGCTAGTAAAATATGACGAAATTTAAAAATAAAAAAAGCTTGGAAGCCGCTAAACAAAAGGCTTTCAAGCTGTAAGCGAACATATGTTATTGCAAAACTGTGGA
>JAUNIU010000308.1 GCA_030523265.1 Eubacteriales bacterium
GACCCAGGCACAGTTAAAGGAAAAGCTGCAGCAACTGAATATCACCGCAGAGGATATTGATGATATATATTTTCAGGAGTATTGGGAACGGATGGGAGGAACGATTGACGAATTTCGGGAGTCACTGGATGCGTTGACAGACGGAGCGGATGATCTGGAGGATGGATTGACGACGCTGGATGGGAACCGTGACAAGCTGACAGACGGCGCATGGGAAATCTTTGACGCTTATCTGGCAGAGGCGTCGAAAGGACTTTCGCAGTATGGTGCTTCGGAATTAACCAGAAAGAATTATGAATCGGTTTTTAACGGATTGATCACAAACAATGATAATGCATTGATGCGGATGAAACTGAAATCCCTGTTGAAACAGTTAATGGAGCTGGAGGAGTTTGCCAGGGGAGTGACAGATTATGCATCGGGGGTAACGAAACTGGCAGAGGGAATGGAGGAATTTTCGGATGGAGTCTCAGAATTTTCCGGACAGTCAAAGGATTTTCTGGATGATCATCTGGATGTGGAGCTCTCCAAACTGACGCAGTTTATTACAGCGGAGGATAATGCCAGAATCGGCGGGGCAGAAGATGACCAGTTCATCAATAAGGCAGCAGGGTTGGCAGCGGGCGTTATCGTTTTGATCCTGTTTGCATACGTTATATCGGTTTTTGTGGTACATAGTATCGAACAGGAGGCAGGGATTATCGGCACATTATATGCTATGGGTGTCAGAAAGAACGAACTCCTGCGTCATTATCTGTCTCTGCCGGTACTAATCACCCTGATGGCGGGAATCATTGGAACGGCAGTGGGGTATAGCAGTCTGGGCGTCCATGTGCAGATGCGGGATTGCTATGAGTATTTTTCGATTCCTGTCTTAGATACCATATATGAGCCATACTTGCTGGTATACGGTATCGTCATGCCGCCAGTGGTGGCAGCACTCACCAATTTTCTGGTGATTCGCAAAAAACTGGAAAAACCAGCCCTTGTCCTGATTCGGAATGAGCAGGAGAGCGATAAGACGCAAAATATCAGAATCGACGGCGGAAGCTTTGTGCATACCTTTCAGATCCGACAATTATTCCGGGAGAAACGGACTGCCCTGACTGTGTTTTTTGGCTTGTTTATTTCTCTGCTGATCGTGATGCTTTCGTTAAACTGCTATGTACTTTGCCGTCATATCAAAATGGATAACCGGGCGGATACCACATATGAATATATGTATACCTATAAATATCCGGAAGAACAGGTGCCGGAGGGCGGAGAAGCCGCTTATGGCATCACACTGAAAAAGGAAGTGCTGGGGTATAATCTGGATGTGACCCTATTGGGAATTGACCGGGACAATCCTTATTTTGACGCAGAAGTGGAAAAAGGAGAAAATACAGTCCTGATTTCGTCGGCTATGGCACAGAAGTACCATTTAAGTGCAGGAGATGATCTGGTGTTAAAGGATGAGGAAAACGAACGAAATTATGCGTTTACGGTGGAGGGCATTGTGCCGTATTCCGCAGGTTTCTTTGCCTTTATGGATATTGGCAGTATGCGGGAATTGATGGGGCAGGATGAGGATTACTATAATATCGTTTTCTCCGATCATGCCCTTGCGATTGACAGTGGCAGACTATACGCTACTACATCCAGGGATGAGATTGAAAAAAGTTCCTCGGTCTTTGTGGAATTGATGATGCCGATGGTGGTCTCGATGGCTGTTGTGTCTGGTTTGATTTTTGTGGTGGTTATGTATCTGATGATGAAAGTGATGATCGATCGCGCGGCAATGTCAATTTCGCTGATGAAGGTATTCGGGTACCGGAAAAAGGAAATCGGAAAGCTGTACTTAAACGGGAATCTGTGGATTGTGGCGGTAAGTGCTTTGCTCGGAATCCCTTTATCCAAGATGATCATGGATGCTATGTATCCCTATCTGGTATCCAACGTTGCCTGTGGTAT
>JAUNIU010000065.1 GCA_030523265.1 Eubacteriales bacterium
ACTTTAGAAGAGATGCAGAAGGCGTTGACAGGTCCTTTGTCCTTAGCATATTTTAATCAGATGTTATCGGAATATAATAACCGGTTGGCCAGTGCAAAGGATACGAAGTTTCATATCGCCAATTCCATCTGGGTGAGGGATGATGCAGAACGGCTGACAGTCAACGAAGAATTTATGGAGAAGAATCGGGAGTATTATCATTCCGAATCTTATCTGGAGCCATTTGATCAGAGTACAGTCCAGAAAATCAATGCATGGGTGAATACCAACACAGATGGAATGATACCGGAAATTATAGATTTCCTGTCAGAGAATGAGGTCATGCATTTGATTAATGCCCTTTGCTTCGAGGGACAGTGGGAGGTACCATATGAGGCGCCTCATGAGGGGGAGACTTTTACAAATGCGGCAGGAGAGACGGAAAATGCCGGGATGCTTGAGGCGAAGGAGAGCCAGTATATTCAAGGCGATCAGGTGACAGGTTTTGTGAAGCCTTATAAGGGTGGAGAATATGCATTTATGGCGTTATTGCCGGATGAGGATATCGCTCTGGCAGATTATGTCAAGACTTTAACCGGAGATACTTTCCTGCGTTTGTATCATGACAGAGAATACAAGACAGTGCTGACCAGAGTACCGGAATTTGCGTATGATGATTGTCTGGATCTGATTCCGGCGCTTTCGGCTATGGGGATAGAAAAGGCGTTTACCACAGACGCAGATTTTAGTCAGATGGCAACCACCTCCACGGGTGCACTCTATATTAGCCAGGTATTGCATAAGACACACATCGAACTGGATCAATATGGCACTAAAGCTGCTGCTGTGACAGACATTGGCATGAATGACTGTACGGCGGTGATAGAACCAAATTATCCAAAAGTGTATCTGGACCGGCCGTTTGTCTATGCCATCGTGGAGACGGATAGTGGTTTGCCTGTGTTTATGGGTGCCGTAAATTCGGTACAGTGATAGTGGGACAGGAATAAGATTAGAAATAAGATATTGCTTTTTTATAATGAGTGCATCAACGATACCACGGAAAGGAATACAGTTGATGCACTTATTTTTTATAAAAATTTGTAATGAAAACCTGAGGAAAATCGTCTCATATACAGGAGGTGAGAGAACGGAAAAAATGAAAAATACCAGACGAGAGTTTGAGAGGATGTACCAAAAGTATGCCAGACAGATCTATCGCTATATTTTAAAACTTTGTAAGGATCCGGTGGAAGCAGAGGATATTTTGCAGATCACTTTTTTGAAGGCGATCGAGAAGTCAGACTCTTTCGACGAAAAATGTAAACTTACGACATGGTTGTGTAGAATCGCTCACAATGCCTGGCTGGATGAGCGAAAGAGGAGGGATAATCGTAATGCGTCTCTTAGCGGGATGGAATATATGGTACCGGAAACCGATGATTTTACAGAGCAGATTCTGGATGCAGAAATCGCTGCACATTTACAAAGATTATTGGATCAACTGAAAGAACCATATCGTGAAGTGCTTCTTTTGCGAATATACGGAGAAGTGTCGTATCGGGAGATTGGAGATGCCTTTGGTAAATCCGAAAATTGGGCGAGAGTCACTTATTACAGGGGAAAGGAACAGATGAGAAGCTTATGGAAGGGAGATGGGTGATATGAGGTGTGAAATTGTAAAGGATTTATTGCCGAGTTATCTGGATGATCTATGCAGTGAGGAGTCCAAAAAGGCAGTGGAAGAGCATATAGAACAATGCAACGCCTGCCAGAATGCATTATCCGGCATGCGGGGAGAGGGAATGGAAGAAGCAGGGGAACCGGGAGCGGAACAGGAGAGGGAACGAAAACAGGCGGAACAAGAGGATCTGGCGATCCTGCGGACCATGAAGAAGGTAGTGTGGCGCAGAGTATTTGGGATGGTGGCAGGAATCGTGGTTGCCTTTATAGCAGTCATGCTATTGATCTCGCAAATGCATCCGGAGTGGGATTTTTTTAATGTGGAACATTTCATGATGAAACAAACTGCCAAGAATGCCACGGAAGCCTTCGTAGAGGGAAATATCGGGGAATTTCTGGCGGGCATCCAGAAAAGCGCGGAAATGAATGCAAATTATTATGATACGCAAGACGAGCAGAAGGAAGTATATGATTTGACGAGGGAACAGATACAGAAACTGTATGAGACGCAATTAAAAGGAAAAGAAATAAAAGTGGCGGGATATGACTGTGGCATGGCATATCATTCCTATCATAATTACAGTGATGAGGAGACCGGATGGATTTTCACAGTCCAGACCTCTTTGGAATATGAATCCCAGGTGGTAGAACTTTGTTATAGTTTTTGGGACCGTGATAAATATGCGGTGGACTTCATACTATATGAGGATGGAGAGGATGCCAGGGATGGTTTGGAGAAGGCTTGTCAGTCGATTGGTGATTGGTGCCTTTATTTACAAAATAGTATTTTTACAGCCGGGCCATCTTCCTATGCCATCTTGACCATTGTCGAGGAAGGACAGAAACGGGAGCAGGACAAAGCAACGACTCTGGAAAGGGTGGGCATGATCTTTTCGGAAGATTGTTTTGGTGTGAATGGTATGCATTATATGTCAGAGTATATAGACGGGAAATTTTCGGAGACAATCCAGCGATGGGGAGAGAGTTATGATACATTTCTGCAGAATCATATGGTAGAACAGGTATGGTTTGAATCCGAGGGGATCGATGAATCGTCGCACAAAGAGATACGGACGATGATATGGAAGTTTGAAGATCTCCAGGGCAACTCCGGTATCCTGTTGAAGAAATTTTTCTATGGCCCGGGTGGATATGAGCCGATGGATGAGACGGAAGAAATCTATGGACAGAATCTGCAGGCAGCAACCCTGGAACAATTACAGGCATTATTTACGTGATTCTCCTGTTTTGGTGTGAGAGGGAAGAAGCCCTGCGTCAGTTTAGCAGCGAAAGCAGTAGATTCAAATATCCATACAAACTGATCCAGAGAAGATAAGGGAGCAGGAGTAACCCCGCGCTTTTTCGGATGACATAAAAACTCTGGATGGTCATCCAAAGAATGGCCCAGAGAAACAGCAGCCAGATAAAGGAGACAAAGAAAAAATGAAACCGATAGAAAAAAACAGACCAGAGAAACAGGCTGCCTAATTGCAGATGATACAAAAAGAGTGCTTCAAAACGGCTGTTGTGACTGGTGTCTGCCTGATGAATGAGGTAGGAGGCGATGCCCATAGAGACCGACAGAATCAACCAAACCGGTATAAAGATCTTTGGTGCCGGAGAAAGTGGTGGTTCGATGAAATATTGAAATTCCGATATACCATTGCGGGAGAGAAGCCAGGATAATCCCGCCAAAAGAAGTGGCAAAGCAATGCATTTGAGAAGTGATCTGGAGTTTGCCTTCATATGAGATACCTCATTAGCTGATTTGTAATATCATATGATTTGGGACAGGAAGCTTATGACTTGAGTTGCCGCATTTTGCATGAACTGGTGTGAAAGGTCCAATCACAAACTGTGATGTGGAAACGCAAGGTTTATGACTATTTACATTTTTGAGGGGAAATACTACAATAGGAACAGGAGCGGTGGGAGGCTTGATATCGGCATGAAGTAAATTATTTTACAGGGGAGGTTGCGGTATGATTCGCAGGAAAGAAGATGTCCGTATCCGGACAGTAAAGGAAGCACAGGGCGGCAAAGGGGAGGTGTATTTTCACGACTGGTTGTTGCCAGAGGAAGCACCAGGTCATGGCAGAGTGTTTAGTACCCTGGTGATTCCGCCTGGGGCATCCATCGGTTTCCATGAACACCATGGAGATTTTGAAGCGTTTTATGTGATGGAAGGCGTTGCCACGGTGACAGATGGTGAGCAGGTGACAGAACTGTATCCGGGAGATATGACGCTGTGTCCAGAAGGTGCCGGACATGGGACAGAAAACCGTGGAGATCAGGATTTGGTACTGATGGCACTGATAATGAATGTATTGGATTAGTCCGATGGTGCAAAGGATACAGAAATGAGGTTTACATGACAAAACAACATGATGCAATCGGACAATTTATGCAGCGCACTCTGGTCGTATGGCTGGGAGCGCTGCTTTGCTGTGCACTGTGGGGCAGTGCGTTTCCCTGTATCAAGATCGGATACCGGATGTTTCAGATCGCATCCGATGATACAGCGACACAGATTTTATTTGCGGGTATGCGGTTTACTTTGGCGGGCATCCTTGCATTGCTGCTGGGTTCTGTCTTGCAAAGAAAGGTTCTCATCCCGCAGAATAAGTCCGTCGGCAAGATCTTAAAATTGTCCATGTTACAGACGGTGGGACAGTATATCTTCTTTTATATCGGTCTGGCGAATACGACAGGAGTAAAGGCCTCGATTATTGAGGGGGTCAATGTGTTTCTCGCAATCCTGGTGGCGAGTCTGCTTTTCCGCCAGGAGACCTTGAGCAGCGGGAAAGTGGTGGGTTGTGTGATTGGATTTATCGGTGTGGTTTTGGTGAATCTATCGGGGAATCAATTTGATCTCCACTTTCAATTTATGGGGGAGGGTTTTATCCTTCTGTCAACGGTGGCATATGCCTTTTCCTCGGTGTTTTTGAAACGATATTCCCAGTGGGAAGATCCGGTGATTCTCAGCGGCTATCAGTTTATCGCTGGTGGTGTAATCATGATGGCCACTGGGTACTGTTTCGGGGGCAGGGTATCTCATCTGTCGGTATCGGCAGCGGGGATGCTGCTATATTTGGCATTGATCTCGGCAGTGGCATATTCCTTATGGGGAATCTTATTGAAATACAATCCGGTGTCCCGAGTGGCGGTCTTTGGATTTATGAATCCGGTATTTGGCGTGATCTTATCAGCCATCTGGTTACAGGAGACGGATGCGATCGGAATCCGGAGTATACTGGCATTGATTTTGGTCTGCATCGGAATCTATGTGGTGAACCGTCAGACTGGTACGAAAAAGGGTGTTGCCGCACCACGGGATTAAATCCCCGGTGTGGCAACACCCTTTTATATTTAGTACAATACGTGATCCAGCACGTTATTCCTGCCCATTCCAACAGTAGGTACATAGTTTCTCCGGCGGGATGCCCACCGCAGAAAGCATGTCATCCAGTCGGTTGTACCGCAGGGAGGTAAAGTTAAGCTCTTTGCGGATTTCTTCAATCATCTGTTCATACTTTTCGCTGTTGGGATCGGTGTATTGCTGTAATACTTCATCGGAAACCTCTTCTGTACCTTCCAGCTTTGCGATCACCCGTCTGGTAATCAGATCCATTTCGGAAGAAGAACGGGAAAAGTTCAGGTATTTACAACCGTAGACAAGCGGAGGGCAGGCCGGGCGGATATGCACTTCCTTTGCGCCGCTGTCATATAAAAATTCCGTGGTTTCCCGTAGCTGGGTTCCGCGCACGATGGAATCATCAATGAGCAGCATACGCTTGTCCTTGATCAGGTCATGTACAGCGATTAATTTCATTTTGGCGATCAGATTACGCTGACTCTGGATCGTTGGCATAAAGGAGCGGGGCCAGGTCGGGGTATACTTGATGAAAGGACGGGAAAATGGGATGCCGGATTCATTCGAGTATCCCACAGCGTGAGCGGTGCCGGAATCCGGTACACCAGCCACGATATCCGCGTCTACATTATCCCGCTTGGCGATACAGGAGCCGCAGTTATAGCGCATCTGTTCTACGCTGATGCCTTCATAAGAACTGGAAGGGTATCCATAGTATACCCATAGAAAGGTGCAGATCTTCATATCTTTCCCTGGAGTCACTAGAGTCTTTACCCCATCAGTAGTGACCACATCGATTTCTCCCGGACCCAATTCCTTGAAGTCGGAGTATCCCAGATTGCGGTATGCAAAATCCTCAAATGTCAGACAATATGCCCCTTCTTTTTGGCCAATGACCATAGGGGTTCTGCCGTATTTGTCTCTGGCAGCATAGATTCCTTTCGGTGTTAATAGCATCAGGGTAAGCGAACCGTCGATCAGTTCCAACGCATATTGAATCCCTTCGATCAGATTTTCCTTCTGGTTAATGATGGCAGCCACTAATTCGGTTGCATTGATTTCGCCGCCGCTCATCTCCAAAAAATGTGAGTTGCCGTTGGCAAAAATGGTATCCACGATCTCATCTGCATTATTGATCTTACTGACAGTAGTGATGGCGAAAGTGCCATGATGGGAACGAACGATCAATGGCTGTGGTTCATAGTCGGAGATACAGCCAATTCCCATGGTTCCTTTCATATCGTGGACATCCTTGTCAAATTTTGTACGGAATGGTGAGTTTTCAATATTGTGGATCGCGCGGTCAAAACCGTTTTCTTCATCGTAAACCACCATACCTCCTCGTCTGGTTCCCAGATGGGAATGATAGTCTGTTCCAAAGAACAGGTCAAATACGCAGTCTTCCTCTGATACTACTCCAAAAAAGCCTCCCATAGTGTTTCCTCCATTTTTTCATGTTGTTATATTAAAAGTCAGACTTCATTGTCTGATTTTTTTTGCGGTAATAAGCATGGTTCCCCATATAATCAATCATTTAGCCATGTGTGGAAAGATTGCTCATCAAAAGAACAGGCACATGGCGAGATATCCCACACTCCAGTGCAGAAATGCACAACCCCAGATGGTTTTTTGCTGTTCAAACAGGATGCCCAATGCGATACTGAGAAGGAAAGCACCAAGCATAAAGATAAATCCAAATGGTAAATGCATCAGCATAAACAGTAAAGAAGTTAAAATAATGCCGGAGATCGTTTGAAATCTCACATGCATCAGATGTTTGACGCTGGTCTGTATTACACCCCTTGCCAGAAATTCCTGTAAAAAAGCAGTAAAAACATAAACATAGGCTCCTCTGGTGGAACCGCCGATAAAGTATTGTTTCACAGGAAGGCCTAATAATAGCATGATTTCCTTGGTTATGACCAATACACCACAGGCAATCAATGCGATCAGCATGGTTTGTTTTATGTTTTTTAGGATCTGTGATTTTCTGGGAATGATGCCTACGTCTTTCAGAGAGAAACTGGTGAAAAAGACAATTTCCAGAAAGAGCAGTAAAGTAATTCCCTCGATCATTTTGGTATAGTCCGATGTTCCCAAAGGCAGTTTCAGGGTAAACTTGAGCAGACTCCAGATGGAGAGATACACACTGATGCAGATGATGATTCCTGCGAAAATCAGGGCACAGTCCCTCTCGTGTGTCTTGCGCATATAGGCATCGGTGACATCTTCAATCAATATGATCATGCCGGGAAAACATTCTTTGCCGGCGGTGTTTGCACCGGGTGCCAATGGACTGATCTCTATATTAAAATATTTTAATTCGGAACCGGTATGATATTTTACGGTTTTGCGCGGAGTCGCTGTATTTTTCTTTTGACAGGACTCGAACAGACGGTTAAATTCCCGGTTTTTCTTATTATTTAAGATGATTTCCTGGAACGATTTTCCCAGTAGTGCGGTTTCCTCTGTTTCTAGTATTTCAGCGCAGGCGGCATTGAGATAGGTAATATTGCCCTGGGCATTCACCGTGATAATACCGTCGCTCATATTAGCAAAAATCATGTTTTTCTGATCGTTTGACAGGGTATCCTGCATCATATCGCTCATGAAACATCCTCCTGAAAACAGTTCTGTGTGAACTGAGATTCTCTCTTTTCTATTATAGTCATTCTGCGCAAAAAGTAAAATACTTGTACCAAAGTTTTTGATATGTTATGCTTACCATAGTTACAATTTGCAGGCAGACTTTACGCAGGTGTGTGGAGTTGGGTGCAAATTGTAACGTATCGCAGGAGGAATAAGAGGGAAAGAAGATGGCAAAGAAATATTATGCGGTAAAGCAGGGACGGACACCGGGGGTATATCAGACCTGGGCAGAATGCAAAGCACAGGTGGATGGATATTCCGGTGCTGTATATAAAAGTTTTCCAACCTTTCCGGAAGCGTTGGCATTTGTGACAGGAGTAGCACAGAGTGGAGCGGTACAGGGAGATGGTGGAACACAGGAAAATGACAGGAGGGCAGAACCTTCCCGTACAGTAATTGCGGCAGAGTCTGCCACCAGGGAAACGGATGCACTGATTGCCTATGTGGATGGCAGTTATCACAGTGTGACGAAGGAATTTTCGTATGGCGTGGTGATTTTGCAGGGAGGCAAAGAATACTGTTTTCAGGAGAAATTATCCGATCCGTCACTGGCCGGGATGCGCAATGTGGCAGGCGAGATCAAAGGGGCAGAAGCTGCCATGCGTTATGCGGTGGAGCATGGACATTCTAAGATCACGATTTATCATGATTATGAAGGGATCGCCAGATGGTGTACCGGGGATTGGAAGGCGAATAAACCGGGTACACAGGCATATAAAGCATATTTTGACAGTATCTGTGACCAGGTGCAGGTATCCTTTATTAAGGTCAAAGGACATTCTGGTGATAAATACAATGATATGGCAGACCATCTGGCAAAACAGGCGTTGGGAATCACGGGATAAACGCATTTGATAGCTTATCTGTGTGGGATAGAATGGCAGATGGATCGAAGGAATGCGAAAAATAATGTTAGGAGTGACAGGAGATGCAAGAGGCAATCGTGACATTAAAAAAGGGTGAGGGTCGTTTATTAAAGAGTGGGGGATTATGGATCTATGACAATGAGATCGCTTCTGTGATGGGGAGTTATGCCGATGGGGATATCGTGCATGTCCATGATTTTGACGGCTATCCCTTAGGGAAAGGTTATATCAATTCCCGTTCCAAGATACGGATACGTTTGATGACCAGACAGGCAGATCAGGAGATTGACGAGGATTTTTTACGAATGCGTTTGCAAAATGCATGGGATTATCGCAAAAAGACTGTGGATACCTCCAGTTGCCGTGTGGTGTTTGGTGAGGCGGATTTTCTGCCGGGTATCGTTATTGACAAATTCTCGGATGTGCTGGTGGTGCAGTCTCTGGCATTGGGGATTGACCGCTACAAAGAGATGTTGGTACGTCTGCTAAAGGATATTATGGCAGCAGACGGCGTGGATATCCGTGGTGTCTATGAGCGAAGCGATGCAAAGGTGCGGACACAGGAGGGTCTGGAACGCATAAAGGGATTCATCGGGGAGCCTTTTGATACGCAGGTCGAGATCGTGGAGAACGGTGTGAAGTATTATGTGGATGTCGTGGATGGGCAAAAGACAGGGTTCTTTTTGGATCAGAAATACAATCGTCAGGCGATCCGTGGCTTATGTCAGGGGGCGAAGGTGTTGGATTGTTTTACACATACGGGATCTTTTGCACTAAACGCGGGACAGGCAGGAGCGGTCTCGGTTTTGGGACTGGATGCGTCAGAGCTGGCAGTGGAACAGGCGAGACGGAATGCTGCGCTAAATGGATTATCCGAGACAGTGCAGTTTGCATGTGTGGATGTTTTTGATAAATTACCGGAGCTGGAACAGGCAGGAGAGCAGTTTGACGTAGTGATCTTAGATCCTCCGGCATTTACCAAGTCCCGCAATTCTGTCAAAAATGCGGTGAAAGGTTACCGGGAAATTAATATCCGGGGAATGAAACTGGTGAAGGATGGCGGTTATCTAGCCACTTGCTCCTGTTCGCATTTTATGGATTATGAATTGTTTACTAAGACCATTGGTCAGGCGGCAAAGAGTGCCCATAAGAGGCTGCGGCAGGTGGAATTTCGCACCCAGGCACCGGATCATCCGATCCTGTGGGCAGCGGGGGAGAGCTATTATTTGAAGTTCTATATCTTTCAGGTAGTGGACGAGAGATAAGAAAGGGAATGGAGATTATTATGAGACAAACATGGGAAAAGTCGCTGGAGATGACATCCGGGATATTTCAGAATATACTGAAGGCGGTGATACATGTATATCCGATGATTGTTTTGGCTAATTTATCAAAAAATAAATATTACATGATTCAGGATGAAGGTTTCTTATACAATGAAGTATTGTCATCCGGCTGTTATGATGATCTGATTGATGCGGGAGTTGACAATATCCATGCAAACTATCAGTCCTTGTTTTTGAATTGTTTTTCCAGAGAAAACCTGATTCGGAATTTTGAAAAAGGGCAGACGGATGTATATGCAGAATTGTATCAAAAAGATACCGAAGGAAAGTTTCATTGGGTATCTACCCATGCCATTCGTATCGAGGATGAATCCGGAGATATCATGCATATTTGTCTGAACCGGGTGCTGGATAATATTGTAGAAAACCGATATAGTGACCGGAAATAAAGAAATGAGGGCTTCTGTATAAGCCCTCATTTTTACATAGATAGCAAACCAAGAAATCTGTCGGATTTCCTTGTGGCGCAAGCGGTTAGGCTTGCGCTTTTTCTGGTATCTTTATAATTTTTCAGCAATTTCGTAGATCAATCGCTCGGATGCCTCCCAGCCCAGGCAAGGATCGGTAATGGATTTACCGTAGATATGTTCATGGATGCTCTGGCTGCCAGGTTCAATATAACTCTCGATCATGACACCCTTCACCAGATCATGGATATCCTTGGAAACCTCACGGTTATGCAGCACCTCTGATACGATACGAGGCTGTTCAAAATACTTTTTATTGGAATTAGAATGGTTCGCATCAATGATACATGCCGGATTTTTTAGGTTGGTGTCGCTGTATAGTTCTAACAAAATCTGTAAATCTTCATAATGATAGTTTGGACGGGACTGGTTGTGTTTGTTGACCGCACCACGCAGGATCGTGTGGGTTAATGGGTTTCCGTCTGTCTTGACTTCCCATCCGCGATACATAAAGGTATGGCTTCCCTGTGCTGCGATACAGGAATTCATCATGATATTCATGGTACCACTGGTGGGATTTTTCATACCACAAGGAATATCGAGACCACTGATGGTCAGGCGATGCTGCTGATCTTCCACGGAGCGTGCGCCCACTGCCACATAGGAGAGAATATCTGCCAGATATGGCCAGTTTTCTGGATAGAGCATTTCATCGGCGGCGAACAGATGTGTCTCTGCGATGGAGCGGAGATGCATCTTACGCATGGCAACTAAACCTTCCTGCAAATCCGGTGCCTTCTCCGGGTCTGGCTGGTGTACGATTCCCTTATAACCTTCACCGGTGGTTCTCGGTTTATTTGTATAGATACGAGGGATCAGGATAATTTTATCCGATACTTTTTCCTGCACTTTTGCCAGGCGGTTAATGTAGTCACAGACTGCGTCTTCATTATCTGCAGAGCAAGGTCCGATAATCACTAGAAATTTATCCGATTCGCCGGTAAAGACTTTGGCGATTTCCGCATCTCTTGCTTCTTTGAGTTTCCTGTGTGCTTCCGGCAATGGATATTCCGACAATAACTGTTCCGGAGACATTACCTCTTTTACGTATGTTACACCCATGTTTTGTTCCTCTTTTCTTTCTGATTTATGAATGGTCTGGCTGTCTTGCCAAACTATCACACACTAAATCTTAATTTTAATTAAGTTTATACGATTCGTCAAGTGTGCGAGACCCTTGAGTTTCCGTATTTTTAGTTTTCAACTATTTTTCATGCGAAAAGCCCTTGCTGCTTATAGCAGCATGGACAATACGCACATAAATTGCATCCGGAAAACCAGTTTTCCGCGTGCAATTTTGTGCAGTATTTCCACATCACCATTTGTGATGTGGACTTTTCATACCAGTTCATGCAAAATGCGGAAACGAATAGATATGTATCCGTGTATCTTTATTCACATTATAAGAAAAGCACAGTTGTAAATTTTTTGTGAATTTCGGGAAAAGGCTACAAAAAACACGACTCATTTCTTTACTTTTTTGACAGTAAGTGATAAAATATCTCACAGAATTCAAAATATTAAAGGAGGATTATTCAAAAATGGCTAGAGCTAAACAATCCATGGATGGAAATACCGCTGCAGCTCATGTGGCATATGCCTACACAGAAGTTGCGGGTATCTATCCTATCACACCGTCCAGCCCAATGGCTGATTCTGTAGATCAGTGGTCTGCGGCAGGACAGAAGAACATTTTCGGTAGTACAGTAAAGGTGGTAGAGATGGAATCTGAGGCAGGTGCCGCTGGTACTGTACACGGTTCCCTGGCAGCAGGTGCCCTGACTACTACATTTACAGCATCACAGGGACTTTTGCTGATGATTCCTAATATGTATAAGATCGCTGGTGAGCAGTTACCATGTGTATTTGATGTATCTGCCCGTACTGTATCTACACATGCATTAAATATCTTTGGTGATCACAGTGATGTATATGCATGTCGTCAGACTGGTTTTGCAATGTTAGCTGAGACCAATCCTCAGGAAGTTATGGATTTAAGCCCGGTTGCACACTGTGCTGCATTAGAGGGTAAAGTGCCATTTATTAACTTCTTTGATGGTTTCCGTACTTCTCATGAGATTCAGAAGATCGAGAAGTGGGATTATGAAGATTTGAAAGATATGTGCCCAATGGATGCGGTAGAAGAGTTCCGTGCGCATGCATTGAATCCAGAGCATCCGGCAGCTCGTGGTTCTCACGAGAACGGTGATGTGTTCTTCCAGCACCGTGAGGCTTGTAACAAGGCTTATGATG
>JAUNIU010000309.1 GCA_030523265.1 Eubacteriales bacterium
GTTGGATGAACCAACTGCCGGACTGGATCCCGAAGAACGGATGCGTTTTAAGAATGTTATCCAAAATATTAAAGAAGACAGGATTGTGATTATTTCCACCCATATTGTGGAGGATGTGGAGGCCTGTTGTGACAACATTTTGGTCATGAAGGAAGGCGAGGTTATATTTGCCGATACGATTCAAAAACTGTGTAATTATGCAAAGGGAAGAGTATTAGAACTGCGGGCAGACGAGATTGCTGATCACCTTGATGCCTATGTGGAGAAAAATTATCTGAAAAAAGAGGAAACCGTTTACCGTGTGATTACCGGAGAAGTGACAGAGCAAGCTGTCACACCGAATATTGAGGATGGATACGTATGTCTATTAAAGAAAGATGTATAATCAGAGCGGAAAGAATTTATTTACAAAGCCGTGGAATCGGGATACCTATGTTGATTCCGGTTTTCGTAAATTATGTTATCTTGCCTTTGACTATTTTTGTTTTGGAAAAGAGCGGAGACTATATGAAGGCCGAAGAATATGCATGGACGTTAGCCTTTCTGTTGATTCCCTTAATGTCTGTGTGGTGGGTTGTTCTGATGATGGAAAAATGCCTGGAGGAACAGGGAGAATTATTTTGTTTATACGAACGAAAGAAATGGGTAGATATTCTGTGCTATTATAGTTTATATTGTTTGATGATTTATCCTCTCTGCCAGTATTTTATGAATCGGTGGTTTGATGAATTTTGGCTTTCCGATATTGCCGCACTTCTTGCCCAGTGTTTCTTTTCGGTTTGTCTGGTATATTTATTGTGTGTTATCACGAAATCGGTGGTGATATCATTTATTACGGTGCTGGCCTTTACGTTGTATATTAATGGAAGATTGTTTACAATATTGGAGAGGTTTGGGTTACATAACTGGATATCTGGTCCGGGATACTTGGTAGTGGGAATATTATGTCTGCTCATCAGCATAACTTTTCAAAAGCCGAGATAGTATGGTGATTAGGATGAAATAAGACTTTCGGATCCTGTGCGAAAGGAGAGGAAAATGAAGGAAAAGTTAATGGCGGAATGGGCGCAGAAATACGAAAGAATCCTTTGGGAGTTAAAGGATAATGATAAAAAATTGGAGAGTGTAACCAAGCGGCAGAAAGAGTTGGTCTATGATCTGATATTTCAGTGTGGTTTTGCGCTTGTTTGTTTCCTTGCATTATATTGTATTACAATAAACCGATATGCGATTACTGTTGACGCTGGATATTTCTATTCCGAAGGATTTTATTATATTTTGGTGATGGCATTGGTGATAGGAACGATAGCTGCTGTCATTTATAACGGGTATCAAATCATTAAGAGAATCAAAAGTTGCCTGTTCCATAATAAAAAGCGGGGATCGGTGGAATATCCCAAGCCAGAGGTTTATCGTTCCAATTATTCAACCCATATCCCATCTGATTACTATTCAGAACGCAAATGCATTGAATGGCTGCTCCATCAATATAATGAAGAAATCATGAAACTGATCGCGTTAAGAAGGGAGATTGAGAATGCCCCGGAGCAGGATCTTGCTTTATTTCAGAGAGAATTGGAAAGTATTGTGATATACCAAAGAGTTGGTCGTGCCAGGTGATTTCCGCCATTTTGCAAAATGTTTATACAAAATGACAAAAACATAGAGTTTTCACAGATTTTATGTTATACTAATATAGTTATGAATATCATATAGATACAAGGAGGGGACAGATGCAGTTTCAATGGTATCCGGGTCATATGACCAAGGCAAAACGTGCGATGCAGGAGGACATCAAATTAATCGATGTCATCATTGAACTGGTGGATTCCCGCGTACCATATAGCAGCAAAAACCCGGATATTGATCAGTTGGCGAATGGGAAATCACGGGTTTTGTTGATGAATAAATACGATTTGGCCGATCCGGTGATTACCGAGGAATG
>JAUNIU010000066.1 GCA_030523265.1 Eubacteriales bacterium
AAGGTGATGTTTGTTTCGTAAATGGATTATCTGATACGTATGTATTAGTGGAAATTACGGATAGTAAAATTATAGAAAAGATCGAAACATCACAAAAAGAGAATTATCAGATTATCGGTATTATAGAAAATTGTAGCTATGATTTAATTGAATTTACGCAAAAATGGGATACAAAAGTGGCACTTGAAAAGAAAATAGTGATCAAACAGATAACATATCAGGATATCTATTCTGCCAAAATAATAAACGGCTGTATTATTATGCTATTTTGTATAATATTATTTTGTTATTGGGGCGGAATAAAGTCTCTCCTGAGGCGAAAAATCAGCTTGGAGTAAACTTGAGTAAAAGAACCCCCCTGAAAGGGCTGACTTCCAAGGGGGTTTTGTAATATCTTTATTCGGCTTAAAATTATCTCTTAGAGAACTGTGGAGCTCTACGTGCTTTCTTAAGACCATATTTCTTACGCTCTTTCATACGAGGATCACGTGTTAAGAAACCAGCTTTCTTCAAGGTAGGACGGAAATCCGCATCTACTGTCAGAAGTGCTCTGGCGATACCATGACGGATCGCACCAGCCTGTCCTGTAAATCCACCACCGCGAACAGTAACTTTCACATCATACTTATCTGCTGTGTTGGTCGCTTCCATTGGCTGACGAACGATGATCTTCAATGTCTCCAGACCAAAGTATTCATCCATATCTCTTTTATTAATTGTAACCTTACCAGTACCTGGCACTAAATATACTCTAGCAATACTGCTTTTTCTTCTACCTGTTCCATAAAATTTTGCGTTTGCCACAACAATTCCTCCTCTCTACTTATGCTCTCTCTACGATCTCTAATGCTTCCGGCTTCTGTGCTGCCTGCTCATGTTCCGGACCAGCATATACATGAAGCTTCTTTAACATCTGACGTCCCAGAGGTCCCTTTGGAAGCATACCCTTTACCGCATGTGTAATCACATACTCTGGCTTCTTCTCCAGCATCTCTTTGAGAGTAGTCTCTTTCATTCCGCCTACATATTCTGAATGATGATAATAAATCTTCTGCTCTAATTTCTTACCAGTCACTTTGATCTTATCTGCATTGACAATGATCACATAGTCACCAGTATCAATGTGTGGTGTATAAGTAGGTTTGTTCTTACCTCTTAATACGTTAGCAACCTCAGATGCGAGGCGACCTAATGTATGTCCTGTAGCATCAACTACATACCATTTTCTTTCAATTGTGGATGGGCTAGCCATATAACTTTTCATCCCAGTACCTCCTAACTTAATCTAACGAAATATTCAAATTTTCAAACTAACTGCGTCTGATTGCCTATACCGGGGCTTTGGTCAGCTTTCACACGCCACATTAAACGATTATATTATGAATCTTATTCCTTGTCAAGATTTTTTTGCTGAAATTTCGCACAATACAACCCAATCCTCCACAAATAGTTGTTATTTTTGTTAATCCATGCTAAAATTTGTATAGTTGTATCAGTGATCTGCGTCATTACAAGTGTCATACATTTATTTTCATAAAGAGGGAATACAATGAATATTAAAAAAGTATTAACAGCCAACCTCGAACCCGGCATGATTGCCGCGGAAGCAGCATATACTTACACCAATCATCTGGTGATTCAAAGCAATACTGTGCTGACTGAGGAAATTATTGAAAAATTAAAATATTATGCTGTAAAAGCGGTAAAGGTATATATACCAGAGGAGGAAATCATCGAAAAACCTGCTCCTGCTACTAATACCGGTGCATCTACATATTTTAAGCGGGTTCAGAATACCGAAGAATTTTCTCAATTTGAGACGAAGTTTTCCACCTGTGTGGATAGTTTTAAGCATTCCTTGAATGATATTGTCACAAAGAGTGCAGATGGACTGGTAGACAATATGTTAAACGATGTAAAATCATTGCTCAAGAAGTCGCGCAATCCACTTCATCTGTTAGATATGATGCAATGTATGCGGGGATATGATGATATGACATATGCACATTCTATGAATGTAGCACTGATCTGTAATGTGATCGGAACCTGGTTACATATGAGTGAAGAAGATCTAAATGTTTTGACGATATGTGGTATGTTACATGATATTGGAAAACTAAAGATTCCGGCAGAAATCATTACAAAACCCGGCAAATTGACAGAAGAAGAATTTAATATCGTGCGCAATCACCCAAGATATGGTTATGAGATACTCAAAGACAAGGCGCTTGACAGACGCGTGATTTTAGCTGCATTGCAACATCATGAACGATACAATGGCAGCGGTTATCCTTACCAATTACCCGGCTCTAAAATGGAATATTTCTCTTCCATCGTGGCTGTAGCGGACGTGTATGATGCCATGACCTCAAATCGTTGTTACCGCAAGGGGATCTGCCCATTTCCAGTGATTGAATTAATGGAACGGGAAAAGGATTATTACGAACCCAGCGTCTTATTATTGTTTGTAGAGCGCACGATAGAAGCATATATTAATACCGAAGTTTTATTATCCAATAACGAAAAAGGCAGGGTCATATTATTAAATAAATCCTTTATCTCGCGTCCTGTGGTTATGTCTGACAGTGGTAAAACCTATGATTTATCTAAAGATCCTGACTTGCAGATCGAAGCTTTGATCTAATTTCATATAACCAAAAAGACTGTGTATTCGTAATGGTACCATCCCCAAGCGTCAGACCTGGAATCTAACGATGGGAAGTCTGGTACCTCCCAAATATAACAGTCTCTTTTTTCATTCTATTTCTTTAACGGCATGATTGATTGCCCCTTCTCTAATCTGGAATCCACCACCAATCTTTTCACCTTGCCATCCGTTTTATTAGCAATCATGGCAATCAGACTCTCTGCCGCTATTTTACCAATCATCTCCGTATCCTGATGCACTGTAGTCAACCTCGGTCTGAGCTGTCCTGCGATCGTCAGATCGTCATAACCTGCTACAGAAATATCTTCTGCTACTACTTTTCCCATCTCATGCAGCTGACCAATACCACCCACAGCCGAAAAATCATCTGGATAGATAATGCAGGTAGGCGGCTCCGGTAATTCCAGCAACTGCTTGGTGTATTTGCGCGCCAGGGTCAGATTGCGATACTTTGCCGAAATATGATATTCTGCGGGAATTGACAAGCCATGCTTTTGCATCGTCTGATAATAGCTGTCAATCCGTTGTCTGGTTACCGCTGAATTTTCCCCGGATATGTATGCGATTCTCGTGTGCCCCATGGTTATGATATAATCCACCAGATCCCGCATTCCTTCCACATTGTTCGATACCACAGAAGTGCAATTTTCAAAAGAATGATCGATGGTTACCACAGGTACATCGCTGTCAACCAATTCCCTGACCTCATCGTTATCAAAGTTGATGCAGGCTATGACCACACCATCCAGACCACGATACCGACAATGTTCTAAATATGTCTTTCTCTTTTTATAATGGTTATCACTATTGATAAATGTAATATCATAACCACATGCTTCCGCAGTCACCTTAAAACTATTTAATATATTCGCAAAGTAGTCATGTGTCAACCCACTCAACGCTTCATCCATAAACAGCACTCCCAGATTAAAACTCCGGTTTAACCGGATCGCTCTGGCATAATACTGTGGCACATATCCCATTTGTTTCGCCACTTCTTTGATATGATTCTTTGTCTCCTCGCTAATATCCGCTTTATCATTGAGAGCTTTACTAACTGTCGCAACTGACACACCACAAATCTTAGCAATCTCCTTAATTGACGCCATATCGCCTCCATCTTCCCATAGAACTTAACAGTTTTCGTAACCAGTATATCATAAGCAGTGGAAATGCGCAATGACAATCAACACCCACCGATAAAAAATTCAAATCCCTCAATCTCTGCCAGGAAACAACACAAATAGCAGATAACACCAACGCAAAAGACCGCCCGTCAGCAGCAATCCTCCCTGCATTAACAGATCAAACCATTTGCGGTGAATCTTCGGTTTCCCGGTACGTTTGTCTGGTTCTAACAGATCAATTTGTATCGATGCCTTTCGGATCAGCCAGGCATAAACCGCTAATATCACAAACCAAAGCAAAAACATCCCCACTCCCAACAGTTGGCGCAGACTATCCACTCCCAACCGGTAATTCTCCGCATTACGTTCCGCACTGGTCAACAGCCGATAGGCATAGTAGAGATAGTCCAGTGACACATATCCCCATATCAGACTAAGTATCGAAAACAGAATACGCTTCCATTGTTTCATCCGCCTTCCCTCCTGTCATGCACTGCTTTCATATCTTCTGCAAAATTATGATGGAATGACCCTCATCTCAAATGGCTCTAACAAGATCTCCTCCTCCAGCGAGACCACCTGGCGCTGCTCTGTATTATTAAATAGAAACTGCCACGTATTTTCTCCTTTGGTGCGTTCTGTCAATTCTACACCAATGGGCAGATCAGCATAATACGACATCTTACGCTCCTGCAAAATCGTTTCTGCCAAAGCGATGTATGCCTCCCTGTGCAGACCCGTTCCGATATAATAACACCATCCCTTTCCGTATGGATTTCTGCTGACCGCAGGTGTCCCCTGATAAAACTCTTCCCCATAGGATGCCAATACTTCCACACTCCCCATATGGATCTCCAGCAAATCACACCATCTGGTACAAGATACTTTACTATATTCCTGATCTGCTGCCACCCGTTTCGACCATTTCCCAAGATTGTCTGCCCATGCATCGTTTTGTATGTCCAATTTTCGGATGACCATTCCCAATGGGTCATATTCCCTTACCGTAATCCCCGTCAAATCCCGGTATACAGACGGAATAGCCTCTGTCATGCACTGATTGTTTTCATCTTTGACACCACATCGATTCGTCAAAAGCAGGGTACCTCCACGCTCTGTAAAATCATACAGATGTCTCACAACCCTATCGTCGTTTATCAGCAAATTCGGTGCCACCACAATATCATACTGTTTCAGCGGAGCATCCCAGGCGATGATATCTACTCCGATCCCCAGGCAGGTAAACGCATCATGCCATGACTTTAGATATTCCAGGTAATACATGCCCTCTGCCTGATGCTGCAGCTTAAAGGCATATTCCTGTAACGAGGAATACAAAACCGCCACCTTGTTCACAGGCATTGCGCCTTCCATCTCCGGCAACGTTCCCACTATCTGACACAGATCTCTAAATTCCTGATAACGCCGTCCGGGTACATTGCTGGGATCTAATATCCCATGCCAATACATCTCTGCACCGGCTTTCGCCGTTCTCCATCGAAAATGCAATACCGCATCCGCTCCATGTGCATATGCCTGTAATGCATATCCCTTGAGCATGCCCGGTTTGGGTGTCCTCCCCATCGGCGCCCAGCTTCCAACGATACCACTTAACTGCTCCATGATCCAATAAGGTTTCCCCTGAATGCCACGCATCAGATCTAAATGAAATGCATGAGAATACAATTCCCGCGGGTTCTGCGGCAATTCCGCGGTCGGATAATTGTCATAAGATACGAAATCCATATTGGAAAACAAATCATAAAAATCCGGCATATGCTCACACAGCCAGGTATTTGTCGTTATCTTCGCATCCGAATCCAGTTTCCGAATCAATTCTGCCTGATAACGGGCATACCCAACGGTACTGTCCGAAGCATAGCACTGATAATCCAAATGCAACGACGGATTCATCCATAACAAATGTTCTCCCATGGGCGGCATAATCTCATCAAAATCAGAAAATTCTCCACTCCAAACAATATTCCCGTACGCCTGATTCACTTCTTCTATGGTTCCATACTTGCGTTTCACCCAGCTTCGGAACCGCTCCTGGCATACACTGCAACGACATTGGTTCGCCTCCAGTTCGTTGTCAATCTGATAACCAATCACACTATCCCAGTCCCGATAACGGGACACCATCTTGGTAA
Organism: Eubacteriales bacterium; assembly: GCA_030523265.1. Taxonomy (GTDB): domain Bacteria; phylum Bacillota; class Clostridia; order Lachnospirales; family Lachnospiraceae; genus Butyribacter. Next base: position 5,949 of record JAUNIU010000066.1, read on the forward strand.
TGATGCGACGGCAAAACTCCCGAAACATCGGACTATTCATACAGCGATGCCCACGAATCCCCGTGGCAACCCGATTACCATGTTGATCTACCTGAATAATTTCCGGATAGTTGTGCAACATCCATTGTGGCGGCGTGCAAGTGGGCGTTCCCAGAATCACCTCGATCCCCCGGTCAGCAAATAGTTGGATCGCCCGATCCAGCCATGCAAAATCATAGTTTCCCTCCACAGGCTCCAGTTTACTCCAGGCAAACTCAGCCAAACGAACAATATTCACACCAATTTCTTTCATGCGATCCGCGTCGGACTCCCACATGTTTTCGTCCCATTGTTCCGGATAATAATCCACTCCAATTCTCATAATACTCTCCATTCCTCTTCTTGCCTGAAAATCACTCCCGCATATGCTTCTTGATTACCAACATCTGGTCACGCAGCTCTGCTGCCAGTTCAAAATTGAGTTCTGCCGCTGCTGTATGCATCTTTTTGGTTAATTTCTTCATTAATTTCTCCAGATCCTTGTAACTCATGGATTCCAGATCCTTTTCAATATCCCCACTGCCACTGTCTGCCTTCTTGGAAATGCTGATCAAATCCCGTACTGCCTTTTTAATGGTCTGCGGTGTGATACCATGTTCCTCATTATATTTCATCTGTATACTACGCCTACGGTTAGTCTCATCAATGGCATTCTTCATAGAATCTGTCATCACATCACCATACATGATCACACGCCCCTCTGCATTGCGGGCGGCACGTCCTATGATCTGTACCAGAGAAATCTCCGAACGCAGAAAGCCTTCCTTGTCTGCATCCAATATCGCCACCAGTGCAATCTCCGGAATATCCAAACCCTCACGCAACAAATTAATTCCCACCAACACATCAAACATATCCATACGCATATTCCGAATGATTTCGGAACGCTCCAGAGTGTCAATATCCGAATGCAAATACCGTACCCGCACTCCCACTTCTTTCAGATAGTCCGTCAAATCCTCTGCCATTCGTTTCGTCAGGGTATTTACCATAACCTTATTCCCGGCAGCAATGGTTCCTCGAATCTCTCCTAATAAATCATCAATCTGTCCTTCCACCGGGCGTACTGTCACCTCTGGGTCCAACAATCCAGTAGGACGAATAATCTGTTCCACTCTCGCCAGCTCGTGTTCATCTTCATATACATTAGGTGTTGCGGATACAAACAACATTTGATTAATATGGGACTCAAATTCCTCAAAATTCAGCGGACGATTATCCAGTGCCGATGGCAGCCGAAAACCATAGTCCACCAATGTCTGTTTCCGGGATCGGTCTCCGGCAAACATACCACGTACCTGGGGAATGGTCTTGTGGGACTCGTCCACCATAATTATGAAATCATCCGGAAAATAATCCATCAGCGTATGTGGTGTCTCCCCCTCCTGCAAGCCTGCCAGATGACGGGAATAGTTTTCGATACCGGAGCAAAATCCTGTCTCCCGCAACATCTCGATATCGAAGTTTGTTCTCTCGGCAATCCGCTGTGCTTCCAGCAATTTATCCTCACTTCGGAAATATTTCACCCGTTCCTCTAACTCTGTCTCAATCGTACCAATCGCCCGCTCTAGCGACTCCTTGTCCACCACATAATGGGATGCCGGAAAGATCACCACATGCTCCAGATCCGCTTTGATTTCCCCCGTCAACACATCAATCTCTGTAATACGGTCTACTTCATCTCCGAAAAATTCCACCCGCACTGCCTTATCCTCTTCTGATACCGGAAAAATCTCCACCACATCACCACGTACCCGAAAAGTACCTCGTGCAAAATCCATATCATTGCGATTATACTGAATATCAATCAGGCGATGAATGACTTCGTCCCGGTCCTTCAACATTCCCGGACGCAGGGACACCGTCATATTTTGATAGTCAATCGGACTACCCAAACCATATATACAGGATACACTTGCCACAATGATCACATCCCGCCGCTCTGTCAGTGCCGCCGTAGCAGAATGCCGCAATTTATCAATCTCGTCATTGATCGCAGAATCCTTTTCAATATAAGTATCCGAAGATGGTACATAAGCCTCCGGCTGATAGTAGTCGTAATAGCTTACAAAGTATTCCACTGCGTTCTCCGGAAAAAATTCCTTAAACTCACCATACAACTGCGCCGCCAGGGTTTTGTTGTGGGCAATGACTAATGTCGGCTTGTTTAACTGCTCGATGACATTCGCCATCGTAAAGGTCTTTCCCGAGCCTGTGACACCAAGAAGGGTCTGGAACTGATTGCCCTCTTTGAACCCATTTACAAGGGCTTCGATGGCTTCCGGCTGGTCGCCGGTGGGCTTGTATTCGGAATGTAAAACAAAGTGATCCATGATTTCTCTCCTTTAATCGATTTCGCCTTTTCCATCCTCTAATAATACTCTATCAAAATCACTTTGATAAAGCTGATCCTGCTTAATTCTATATTTTTCAAACTCACTTAGAGCATGCTGTTCTGCCATTTTAGCAGAAATGGTTCCAGCATGCGTTAGAATTTCCTTTCTTGACAAGCGTAATACTCCCTCAAATTGTTCAGCCCAATCTTCCATCGTCATTGGAATCTGTTCTTCTGCTCTAAGTTCTGCCAGATCCAAATAAGCATTCACAATCCTTGCCATTGCTGATAACTCTTCTTCTGTCAAATAATTCTTAGCAACAACCGCATCAAATCTATGAATCTTACCATTTGGTGCGTCTTTCCAGGTACTCAATCCCATGTGTTCTTTTTCACTATCTGCTCTATGATAAATCACCTCCGCAGCTGTCTCTCCATGAATTGCCCAATGCAATTGATTTTGTACTTTTGCAAAAAACGCTTTGGTAGTTTGCGCTTTCGGATCATAATCAATACTTGTCGCATAAATATCAGTAATTTTTTGATAAAATCTTCTCTCTGATAAACGTATCTCTCTGATTCGTTCCAACTGTTCTTCAAAATAATCTTTCGTCAAAACAGTACCGAAATTCTTCAGACGCTCATCATCCATGGTATAACCCTTTATGGTAAATTCTTCAATAATGCCGTTTGCCCATTTACGAAACTGTATAGCTCTCGGCGAATCAACTTTATTCCCTACTGCTATAATAGCCTTTAAATTGTAATGATTCGTATTATAGTTTTTCCCATCTGATGCAGTTATTCGAAATTTTCGAATAACTGACTGTTCTTCCAATTCACCATCTGAAAATATTTTTTTTAGATGATAATTAATCGTATGCGTTTCCACATTATATAAAAGCCCCATCATTTTTTGCGTAAGCCAAACATTCTCTTCAAAATATACTGCATTTACATCACTTTCTCCGGTTGCTGTAATAAATGTAAGATATTCAGCCGCAGACGATCGAATAATAGATATTTCTTTCTTCTTTTTTGCCATTCATGTTACCTCTTTTCTACAATATAGTGCTCTCATATACAGTATCCTTAATCTTACATATTCTAAAGAGTATATTTCATAATCTATCACTTCGCACAATTAGAATTTTCTGATTACCATTCTACCTCAATCACACATTTATCTTCACCCATCTTTATCAAATATTTCAAAGCTGCTTCTAAAAGTAAGTCGTAGCACAAATAAAAGTCACAAATCCTGTTTTCAGCACTTAATAGCACCAAATAATATTACCTGACACTCCGCATCTTATTTATGAAAACAGGGAACAAATCTCGCTGTATGCGGGTGATTCATTCCCTATGTATCTTTTTTCTCTCAAATCTACAACACCATGACGAAGACAAAAGCCTCGAAAAAGCTTCGCTTTTCCTCTGTCGCGGACGCGTTCACATCAAATGAAATAAATGCAATTACAAACAAGTTTCATTACACTTATTTCATTTGACGCTCACTTTTGTATTCACGTATATTATAGCACAGCACTATTATCATTGCAACGAAAAAAACAAACATCCGTTCTTGTTCATATCTTTTTTCTATGCCATAAGGTTGATTATATGTCCCTGCATATAACTGTGCATTGACACTATCTCTATAAATCATGAATAATTTAATCAGTAATGGAAAATATTGCACTTTATTCTTTTTATGCCGAAAAAACTATCAAAACAAAGATGGTAAAGAAAAAGTTCATAAATCTTTGATAGTATTTATGACCTTTTCTATATCATCTATATTTTCCTCACACAACATAATATTTATATCATTCCAGATGCAATGAGTTCATAATTCATTTCATACGCAATCCCCTGACCAGTCTCTACTCCATATACACCGACTAACTCAGGCACCCTTTCTATCATATTTTCATACTCATCTACATACTCTCTTCCCATAATATCATAAAATCCATATTCTACATCATCAGGAATTTCTATGTCGATACCCACATTATAGAAAAAACCTTTATTCCAATACCAGCGCCCCACGATAGCAGGATCTTATTCATCAAAATCCATGTCTTGCCTCCATTATTTATGCGCTATTTCTGGCATCATTATAGCCAGTCATACTCAGGGATAGTATCATAAGGCGCGTCTTTTAAGTATCTTATGTCCGGAATATCCCTATGTATACCCCAGGATGAATTTTCTATATCTTTCACATTAATGATTTCCAGATATAAAATCCCCAACTTGTCATCCTGTTCTTCGGCAACGCAATCTGTAGCTGTGATGACATATTCTGCCTGCTCTGTACACACCTTGAGACGTATCCAGTTGTGAATATATGCTTTATCCCTTGCATCGTAGGAATAGCCAAAGGATGTATCATATACTTTTGCGGAAACCACCTCTCCTTTTATATTGGAGAAAACCTGTTCTGCCTTTTTGTCAAATCCATCAATCTTGGTTTTGGCATCCTCTGAAAACATCCCCTTGATAGTTTCTATATCCCCTGCTTTTAGAGCCTGCGCAATTCTTTCCCCTTTCTCCTTGGACTGTTCTACGGAAGGAACCTCATCATCATAATAGCAGCACACCAATTCCGGTACTTTTCCATTACCTGCATTCCACGCATCCCAGTCCCTTTTTTTGTCATTCGTCATGTCATCAAAACCGTCATATATTATTTCGCTTGATATCGTAAGACTATACAATCCTATCCTGGAATCTTTATCCGACTTAAATATCTCTATAAAATATAATTCATATTCCTTTTGCTCTGTCTTTACCACGACAGAGCAGCCGGTACTTTTATAAAACTCCTCACCATAACTGCCCGAAGTTCCTGCGTGCTCCGCTTCCACGGATACAACATTCCCCTGTATGAACTGCATCATCTCAGCCAGTTTTTCATCAAAATCTTTGATATGATTTAGTGCATATTCAGAAAACATCCCTTTAATCGTGTCAGCATCTTTGCTCTGCAATGCTTCTACCAAAGTTTTTCCTTTTTCCTCTGCCTCCTGCTGATAACGGTAGTCTGAATCATAGATCAGTCCGCATCCCGGCAGTAACCATGATACAATCATGCAAAACAGACATACAATGGCTAATTTCTTTCTTTTCATAGCGTTTTTCCTTCCCTTTCTATTTCCAGTTAAATCTTGCCACGCCACATATCTCTATCTGCGACACAATATATTTCATTGATTGAAATATCAAATTTACCACCATCCTTCATACCCCATATGCCCCATGGTATATTTGGCAATCTTTTTTACATTCCCACCTTTGAAATTCATAAAATAAAGAGCATATGCATAATCCGCATTTGCATCTTCAAACCCCTCTTTATCAAACCACTTGTCGTGTTTCTGCACATACAGACCTTTTTTGGTACAATCCACTTTGATCGCTTTGATTCCACTGATTACCTTATCTTTGCCTGTCTTACGATTCTGTCTGTGCAACCTGTATTTTTTGTCAATATAAAAGTAGTATTTATTATTATATGTAAAATCACGGATTTCTCCCTTGCCGATCTGTTGCATCTTACCACCCGCAGACGGTATGGAATACACCAATACACTTCTATAATCATATGCCCCATATGAACTATAATAATAAATCTCTTTTCCTTTCATAATAAGTGAATCATTATAAGAAAACTTAGAAGATAACTTACATCGAAATACTTTCATATCCTTATTTGTTTCCATATCCCTACATCGGAATGTAACTATTTATTTTTTTCTTTTCACATGTTTTATGGCATAATATATTTTCCCATCAGCAATATTGATAAAGTTCATTGTTTCATTTTTTCCCGGTTTTGAAAAAGAAAATGTATTTAACAAACTGCTGGATGACATATCAAATTCCTCTACCTTAAATTCCTTGTCATTCCCCCATCCATGCATAGCGTATATTTTATTTTGATATAAATACACTGTCGTATGATATAAATTCTTGTTAGCCGTATGAACCGCACACGTACAAATTGTTTTCGTCGTTTCCTGTTTAAAATCGACTACGGCAATTTTTATCATCGAATCACTTTCATTAAGATATTCCACATAAAGTTTCCCCTCATGCCACCCGAATGCTTCCCACATATATCCCATCCCTTGGGATGTCTCTTTAAATGATCCCACTTTTTTTCCTGCATCCCGATAAAT
>JAUNIU010000310.1 GCA_030523265.1 Eubacteriales bacterium
GACAGGATATAAGCACCGACGCCCCCTAAAATGCCTCTATGGGAAACACGGAAAAACCTGTCAGCATGGTGCAAGTTTATGGAGAGGCGCATAAATAAAGGATCGAAACGGTAAAGCAATAGACCTTCATCAAGGCGTAAGGTTGCTGGCAGAATCTGCAATCTGCCGGATTTCCCTTCGACAATCTTCCATTGGCACAGACAGGGTAGACATTATGGCAAAATATATAGATAATCCGATACCACGAGTTATCTGTTGTACAAATGGCGAGGTTCCAAGAAAACAAGGTCTTGTATTTTTGGGGAAATGTGCTACAATAGATACATATGGTTTGGAATCATGGATAGATTCTGACCAACAAAGAATGACATTAATATATTATGGAGGGAATTCATTATGAAACATATTCAGACAATCAATCGCGCAAATTTAGAAGCAACCGCTAAGAAGGGTGGCTGTGGTCAGTGTCAGGCATCTTGCCAGTCAGCTTGCAAGACTTCTTGTACAGTAGGTAATCAGAAGTGTGCCAATGAGGAAAATAAATAATTATTATTGACAAAGCAGAGAAAATATGAGTGGCTGTTACAGGTTTTGTAGCAGCCATTTACCATGTTCAAGAGAAAGGTTTGTAATCATGATACACAAATTCAAAGCGAAAGATATCAATATTTTGTTGGATGTCAATAGTGGTGGTGTCCATGTCATTGATGATGTGACTTATGATCTTCTGGATCTGGTGGCACCACCGTTTATGGACGCATGTCCGGCACAGGTGATCGAAACATTGTCGGACCGTTATGCCAAAGAAGAAATTCTGGAGTCCTATGCTGATATTCTGGAGTTGCATCAACAGAAGCTGTTATATAGTGATGATATCTATGGAGATTATGCCAATACCGCAGTGGAATCACCGATTAAGGCACTGTGTCTGCACATTGCCCATGACTGTAATTTGCGTTGCAAATATTGCTTTGCTTCTACAGGAGATTTTGGCACTGGGCGTAAGCTGATGCCGTTTGAAGTGGGAAAGGCGGCGATCGACTTTCTGTTGGAACATTCTGTGGGCAGAGATAATTTAGAGGTGGACTTCTTTGGCGGGGAGCCATTGATGAACTTCGAGGTGGTAAAGCAGATTGTTGCTTATGCCCGCAGCAAAGAGCAGGAATATCACAAGAGGTTTCGGTTTACGATTACCACCAATGGTATGTTGTTAAATGATGAAGTCATTGATTTTATCAATCAGGAAATGTATAATGCAGTGCTTTCCATTGACGGGCGTAAGGAAGTCAATGATCGTCTGAGAGTGCGGGTGGATGGCAGTGGCTGTTATGACAGGATTATAGAAAATTATAAAAAACTGGTTCAAAAGCGGGGCGACAAGGAATATTATGTAAGAGGAACTTACACCAGATACAATCTGGATTTCTCGGAAGATGTCTTACATTTGTATCAGGCTGGTTTTGACCAGATTTCGGTGGAACCCGTGATGGAAAGTCCGGATGTGGAATATGCCATTACGGAAGCGGATTTGGATCAGATCTATGCGGAATATGATAAACTGGTTGACCGGATTCAGGACATCAAGACGTCCGGTGGTTCCATTAATTTCTTCCACTTTATGATTGATCTGGATCAGGGGCCATGTGTCATCAAGCGTCTGCGGGGTTGTGGCAGCGGTAATGAATATGTGGCGATCACACCGGATGGGGATATTTATCCGTGTCACCAGTTTGTGGGACATGAGGAATATTGCATGGGCAATCTGGAGGAAGGTACGTTCCGCACCGATATCAAACATGAATTTGCGGGATGTCATGTTTATTCCAAACCGTCCTGTCAGGAGTGCTGGGCGAAATTTTATTGCAGTGGTGGTTGTAACGCGAATAATTATATTTTTAATGGCGATATTCATGATTCCTATGAACTTTCTTGTA
>JAUNIU010000311.1 GCA_030523265.1 Eubacteriales bacterium
CTCCGGCATAGAATCTAATTTTTCAAATACAGTTACTGAATTCGGATTTCCATCGGCAATCGGGGCAATTAACAGACTCAATTCATCGACAGCACCCTGTTGCAAAAATGTCCAGTTAATCGTGCCTCCGCCACAAATCAAAAGTGTGTCAATTCCAAATAGCTGATATAGTTTTTTAGCCGCCAATTTGCTATCCAGCACTTCAGAACCAGCCAAAATATAAGACACTCCACATTTACGAAGATAAGCTCGGTAAGCCGGTGCTGTATGTTCTGTCAATACTTCAATCACATGTGCGTCCGGTCTTCCGGCTTTGCGGAATGTACCGGACTCCCATCCGATTTCTCCCTGTGTATCTATGGAAACATAGTAAAGAGGCGCATTGCTTACTGCGATAAAATCGCCGTCGGGAACCTCTGCTGCCAAATCCAGTTCCGGTTTACGTCCCTGCGTAAATTCTTTTGTCGTTACTGTTCCGTAAAGCCATGCATCGGCCTGATACTCTGAACGGATACGGGCATATTCCTCACTTATGGTCTGTGTCGTTTTTGTCCCCATAAATGCACCTGTGATTTTCCCATCCAACGCACTTAAAATGTGACAGATAATATATGGTCGTTCCATGATAACCTCCTTTATTCTACAAATCCATTCTCCTTCAGATAAGCGAGCATACCCGACCTGTCAGATGCCTCTGTAAACAGTCCGTCATGGACATTCGCTCCCGCAGCACTTTTCCGTACAAACTTCATGGAATTTTCAAACTGTTCCTTATCCATGGATGCAGACTGTGCGAAAGGATAAACCTCAACACCAGAAAGATCATAGTTTTCTAAAAACGTTCCGATGATCATCGGAGCTGTATGCCACCAGATCGGATAACCGATAAAAACCGTGTCATATTCTTCAATGGAATCCGGCAGATCAGCAATCTCCGGACGGGCATTTTCGTCACGCTCCACCCGAGCAACTTCACCACATTTCTCGTAATCAGTAGGATATGGATTCAACGGTTTAATTTCAAGCAAATCCCCTTTCGTCTGCTTCTGAATGTAAGATGCCATTTTTTTGGTATTCCCAGAGGTAGACCATGAGAAATATACAATCAGTGTTTTTTTATCCTTATGTGGTACTTCCGCCGTTTCTGTATTTTTCTTCGAAGGTTCGGCCTGTGATACATTAGGATTTGAGCCTGAACCGTTCACTAAAAAGAAGATACCGGCAGCAACTAAAATAACAGCAATTCCTAAAATTATAAGTTTTTTTCTTTTCTTCATTGTTATTACCTCGTTTTATTACACTTTCTTTTTAACCAATCCGCCAGTATCGCTACTAATCCTGCAAAAAGCGTCATCATCGAAGCATTCGCAAGAAACAGGCGGATTCCCGAATATCTCCAGTACATTCCCATATCCCGCAAAATCAATCGGTTCGGCATATCCAGAGCAAAGAACGCCCAAATACCGAATGTTGCCAGCAGGATTCCGCCAATCATATACAGAGGCTTTTGCTTCCCGGAAATCCTGATATGCATGCCTGCGTGGAAAGATACCAGGATAAGACCCCAGGCTCCCGCAGCTACATGCCATGGGCGGATTAAATATGCCTCTCTCATTCCCAACAAGGATGCAAAAACGCTCTGGGACAGATAGATTCCCGTTCCCATGGCTGCTAACATACATATCAGCGTTAAAATATTTATAATCAGCATCATATTCCGAAAACCGGAATACTTTCCTTTGGGAATATTTTGGTACCATTTCCTATTTAGGATATTGTGAACAACGAATAAAACCAAAAGGATCACTCCTGCAGCCTCATGGAACAGATTTCCGGTTGCCTGATAGGACATAACTACGATCATCAAAATTACCATCGAAACATCCAGCTTTTTTCTGCTTTTCTGTCCCATTCCTTTTCCC
>JAUNIU010000067.1 GCA_030523265.1 Eubacteriales bacterium
CACGCGGAAAACTTGTTTTCCGGATGCAATTTATATGCATATTGCGCATGCTGCTGATAGCAGCATGGCCTTTTCACAGAAAAAATCATAAAATTAAAAATGCAAAACCTCAGGCATGTATGATGTGCTTTGTCGTCTCATACATGGCAATGCTGGCGGCAATGGGCAGATTGAGACTATCGATACGATCCGAATGCGGTATAATCACTGAAGTACCAATCTGTGCAAATTCTGAGGGAAGTCCTGTGGCTTCATTTCCAAAGATCAGCGAGAACGTTCCCTGGGGACGAATCTGATGCAGACTGGATTGTGCATCCAGCATAAACGGATAGAGTTCTCTGGCACCAAATTGCTCCTTATACTCCGCAAAACTGTCAAAATATACAAAATTTGTAGAAAAAATGGCTCCCATAGAAGCACGAACCACCTTAGGATCAAAGGCGTCCACTGCCGGACGAATGATCGCCATCTGTTGCAATCCAAATCCCAGTGCACTGCGCATAATCGTCCCCATATTCCCCGCATTGGACGGATTCACCAGCACCACATGAGAATGATCCAATTCCAGAGTTCCCTTAAATTTGCGAAACTCTCCGATCACATAACAATTCTCCTTTTGCGATAATACATTGAAAATCTTATTGGTGTAAACCACTTCGATCCCGGCATCCCGGCATAGTGCCATCAGTTTATCCAAAGTCTCTCCCTGCTTCATTTCGGAATGAATAAAGACCCGGGTCACCTGTCTGGTCCTGTATTTTAATAATTCAAATGTCAATGTGATCCCCAATGCATAAGACACTGGATCTTCTTTTCGATAACGCTTATATCCCGCCATATATCTTCCTTCCTAAGCAGCATGCGTAGTCTCGCTCTCTGCTTACATTTTCATACAATATCGTCTGCGATTCCCCGCAATCGAAAAGAGAGTTTGTACTCAAACCCTCTTTGTTATTGCAAATCCTACTTTATTCCTGAACAAATATGTCAATGGTCAAATTTCCCACCTCGGAATGAAATGGAATACGAAAGACCGGATTGCCACTATCCTGATATGCACCACCCAGACAATAGCTTGGCGGTGTAATGTCGATCAGTATATTATTATTGGCAAATACAGTCGCAGCATTGCCGGCCACCATATTTCCCAACTCCGAAATCGCACTCTCGCCGATGGTATCTATGGCATCCACAGGTGTCATCATCATTTTAGATACCACTCCCAAAGCTGTCTGCTGATCCAAATTTAATAGTACCTCGCCTGTCAGATCGCCTACCAGACCTAATTTGATCAGGGAAGCATCCGCTGGATAAGGCTCCTGCCGCATCGACGGTTTGCCGATCTTCAGATCTAACATACACATATCTTTCATGATCTTACAAACAGAAATAATAAATGGGTTCACATGCTCTGCCTTCATGCTCCACCTCCCCTGCTAAACCTCGTACTCTTAAGTATATCAAATTACCCGGCATCTGTAAATGCACATTCCGCCATAAACGTGCAAAATCCGTCAAAATTTTACACCATTCTACATTATAACTGGAATGTGTCCCAAAAATCTTCGCTGATTCGGACTTCACTCTTGTCAAGCCATGTCTCATACTTTTGCTTAAACAGCACCGTCAACCGTTCCTGAATCTCTGCTTCCTTCTCCTCATCCGACAGTTCATCGGATACCGCAGTCTCCACATCATCGGTGGCAATATAAAACATCTTATTTGCCAAAATATTATCCTGATATATATCGCTCAATCCCTGTACCGAGAGTGCATAAGTGGTCTTATCCTCTTCTGTGACCGTCTCCATCAGACTCTCCGCTTTCTGCAACGCCTCGTCAATCTCATCATTGGATAATACCACTTCTTCCGTCTTGGCTTCGGCTTTGATCACCTTTAGCTGAGTAATCATATTCACAATTTCCTGTTTCGCTTCTTCGCCAATGGTCTGATCTGCCGTCAGCGGATAACTCCATAACTGCGCAGTAAAATTCCCCTCATACTGTCTCTTGAGCAGATAGCAGTAATTCAATACTTCGCTATACCGTACCCCTTCATTTCCCACAGCAATGACCAGAGAATCCTCTTTAATCTCTCCGCTTGCCAACTTGACGGTACTGCGTTTGACCGATTTACTTTTATCCCCACAACCGCCACAAATCACAGATATGACCAGGCAGATACAGAGCCCCAGACATATCGCTTTATTTTTCTTCATATAATCCTCCAATCCCACGAATCAATTCCGAGACAACCCGCAGTAATTCTTCGGTCGCCTGCTTTTTCTTCGCTGTTTGTTCTACCGTATATTTGTATAAGAAATACGGCTCCGCGTCACCCGCGCTGATATATTTTAATTTACCCTGATATAATTCTATCATTTTCAGCACGTTTTCGGAAGCAATATTTTCCCCGGAGTGCAAATAGATTTGTATCCCCGCAGGCTTCTGGCTGATCTGCGTGATCCCGGACCGATGTGCCTCTGCCTTTAATAATGCCACACGCAATAGGTTCTCGGTCGGTACCGGAATATTGCCGAAGCGGTCTTCCAGTTCCTCCTGCATATCGGTATATTCCTCCGTATTCTCGATCCCGGCAATGCGCTTATACATATCCAGCTTTTGAAATTCACTGCGGATATACGTCGCCGGAATATAGGCATCGATCTGTATCTCAATGCCCGTCTCAAAGTCCGAACCTCCGGTATCTTCTCCTTTCATCTGGCGCACTGCCTCGTTTAGCATTTTACAATACAGGTCATATCCTACCGCTTCCATATGCCCGGACTGGGCAGCTCCTAATAAGTTACCTGCTCCGCGGATCTCCAGATCCCGCATCGCTACTTTGATGCCAGACCCCAATTCTGTATATTCCCGTATCGCCGCAAGACGTTTCTCCGCCACTTCCCGCAGCATTTTTCCATGCTGATACATCAAAAAAGCATAGGCAGTACGATTGGAACGCCCCACCCTGCCCCGCAGCTGATACAGTTGGGACAGTCCCATACGATCCGCATGATCGATAATGATGGTATTGACGTTGGAAATATCCAGTCCCGTCTCAATAATAGTGGTTGCCACCAGCACATCAATCTCTCCACTGATAAAGGACATCATAATGTTTTCTAATTGCCGCTCACTCATTTGACCATGGGCAAATGCCACATTGGCATCCGGCACCATAGATGCAATTTCCGACGTAATCTCTTCGATCCGATGTACCCGGTTATATACATAATATACCTGACCGCCTCTTGCCAATTCCCGGTTGATGGCTTCCCGTATGATCTCCGGATTGTGTTCCATGACAAACGTCTGTATCGGCAGACGATCCACAGGCGGTTCCTCCAGTACACTCATGTCCCGGATTCCCACCAGGCTCATATGCAATGTGCGCGGAATCGGTGTGGCACTCAGCGTCAATACATCAATATTGCCTTTCATCTGTTTGATCTTTTCCTTGTGCGTCACACCAAAACGTTGCTCCTCATCTACGATCAGCAGTCCCAGATCATGAAAGACCACATCCTTTGACAACAGACGATGGGTTCCGATCACGATATCTACCTGCCCCTTGCGCAGCAGTGCCAACGCCTGCTTCTGTTGCGCCGGGGTACGGAAACGGGAAAGCACCTCTACACGTACCGGAAAATCTCCCAATCTCTCCAGCAATGTATTGTAATGCTGTTGTGCCAGAATCGTAGTCGGGACCAGGAATGCCACCTGCTTTCCATCATTTACCGCTTTGAACGCAGCACGCAGTGCGATCTCAGTCTTGCCATACCCCACATCACCACATATCAGGCGATCCATGATCTTGTCGCTCTCCATATCCTGTTTCGTAGCAGCGATAGCGTCCAGCTGGTCCTGTGTCTCTTCAAACGGGAATAATTCTTCAAATTCCTTCTGCCATACGGTATCCGCACTAAAGGAATATCCCTTTTGCTGCTGCCGTTTCGCATACAATTCCACCAATTCTTTGGCGATCTCTTTCACTGCACCCCGGACACGGCTCTTGGTCTTCGTCCACTCTCTGGAATTGAGTTTATTTAGCTTCGGCGGCTTCGCCGCGTCCTGATCCGCATATTTCTGCAATACATCCAGTCCGGAAGCGGGTACATAAAGATTACCGCCATCCCCATACTCGATCTTGATATAATCCTTCGTCACCTGGTCAACCTGAATCTTTTCGATACCACGGTACACACCCAGACCATGATTTTCGTGTACTACATAATCGCCTACATTTAATTCATTAAAACTCTGAATCACCTTGCCGTCATATTGTTTCTGCTTACGGCGTTTCCGTTTTTGTTTCACCCCGAATATATCGCTCTCGGTGACTACTGCAAACTTGATGGCACCATAGGCAAATCCCCGGCGCAAAAATCCATAGGATACCATGATTTGACCTGGTTCCAGTATCTCCTCCGGGGTTTCCTGATAAAACGCAGGGATATCGTACTCATTTAAGTCCTTGCTCAAACGCTCCGCCCTGGTTCGGGAAGCAGATAACAACAATACCCGGTATCCGTTTTTCTTCCACCGCTTCAGATCTTCCACCAACAGCTCAAAATGTTTATTATAAGAGCCCACCGGCTGCACCTGTATTGCCATCTTTTGTGGAATGGCAAAGGTTTTCGGCAGCGTATCCAGCATCGACAATGCCAGCAAAGGCTTGCGCAGCAACATACCTGCCACTGCCTCAGCCGGATATAATACCTCCATCTGTCCCGGCAGAATATACCCCTTTTCCAGACGGCTCTCCATGCTTTCCCGAAACTCCGTCTCCACTGCTTCCGCTTTCTCCAGGCACCGGGCAGGTTCATCCATGAAAAACAAAGTCTCCTCTGGAAAACAGTCAAAGATGGAGCCAGTCTGTACCGGAAAATAGGACAGAAATGTTTCCAGTCCCATGCGTCCATCGTATTGTTCGTAGGTTTCCTCCACCTCCTGCAGCATCGCATGAAGCCGATTGACCGCTTCTGGATTTTTGTCTTTCTTAAACTGCGCCACCATCTTCTGTTCATCCTGCTTCATGCGTACCATTCCCTGCCGGATCTCCTGTCCGGTCAGGATCAGTTCAGAAGCCGGAAATACCTGTAGGGAAGCTATTCTCTCAATGGATCTCTGGCTCTCCACATCAAAGGAACGAATCGTGTCAATCTCATCCCCCCACAATTCGATACGGTATGGACTATCCTCGGTCACCGGAAAGATATCAATGATACCGCCACGCACCGAATAATCTCCCGGTGCTTCCACTTGTGCCTGTCTATGATATCCCATATCCACCAATTGTACTGACAATCGTTCCAGATCAATGATATCCCCTTCTGCCAATGTATGCATTGCCTTTTCATACAGCGACATTGCCAGTGTATATTCCATCCCAGCATCCATGGTGGTGACCACAGTTCCACCTTCTCCCGCCAGCAGGGCACGAACCACCTTTAACCGTTCCATCCCCAGGGCATTGCCATGAATATCTGCACTATAAAAAATCACATCTTTTGCCGGATAATATAATACATCACGGTCAAACATGCGATAGTCTTCTACCATTTCTCTGGCACGTATTTCATTTGCTGCAATAATCACACGCCACTTCTTTTGCTGCCCCAGACCATAGATCAAATGACATTTTTGTGATTCCACGCATCCGGAGATGTGCAAAGGCAATTTCCCCCGTTCCACTGCCTCTTTGGCACTCCGGTATGCATGGATCTCCCCTAGTGGTGCTGTCAACGTTTCCATCTGTCTCATAACCTCCTATATTCGCATCCACTATCCATTAAACTGATTCATCGCTGCAGATGTATCCTCTGTCAGCATGACCCGGCATGCTTCCACTACGCGACCCAGTGCTTCGCGAATCTCCGGTTCTTCCTCTTTTGAGAACCGTCCCAGCACATAGTCTGCCAGATCCCATCCTTTGGGTTTCTCTCCCACACCGATCCGTATCCGGTTAAAGTTCTGGGTTCCCAGATGGGCAATAATATTCTTGATTCCATTGTGCCCTCCGGCACTGCCTTTTTCCCGTATCCGCAATTTCCCCGGTGCCAAATTGATATCGTCATAGATCACAATCAGTTCACTCTCCGGATCAATTTTATAGTAATCCACCAATTCCCGTATGCTTTCTCCACTGAGATTCATATACGTCTGTGGTTCGGCTAACAATACCTTTTGTCCTTCAATATAACCCCTGCCACAGACCGCCTTATGTTCCCTGCGGTCCATGGAAATATGATAGGCATCACACAACGCGGTAATCGCAGAAAATCCTATATTATGTCTGGTTCCGTCATATCTGCGTTCTGGATTTCCCAAGCCTGCTATGATATACATCTTCAGCCTCCCATTTAGTAATTCTTTTTCTCGCGACGCTCGCCGATATGTACCACCTCTCCGGCATACTGTGCTAACAGCTCTGGGTCCATCACATGCCGGTTATCCATCGTCTTCATGATATCTTTAATCTGCATCTGGCCTGCAATCTCTTCGTCTCCCAGATTATAGATCTGATTATCACGGAACAACAAAACAAATGGCTCCAGCACATTTACTGCACCAGCATGGACCACCAGCCCCCGTTCCCCGTTGGTCAGTTCCACACAGACACCCGGCTCTAAAATATTAATACTCTGAATCAGCGCATCCACGGTCTCCGGCATATATCCATTTTCCTCATTCAAAAGGAAACGCAGCGCTGCCACATCGGAAGCAGGTTCTTCCTGATAATTCATGGCAGTCAGCTGATCAAAAATAGCCGCTGTCCGTAATATCTCCACTTCCGGTTCCTGTTGGTCCACCAGACCTTCGGATTTGCCACCCACATGATAAACCTTCTGTAATATTAAAGATAAGATCTGCTTCACTCCGGCATCCAGAGAACCATCTCTGGCAAACATCTGATATGCCGCCATATAGTATGTATTGATCTTCTTTTGTTCCTCTTCGTTTCGTGCCAGTACCGGTTTTTTGCGCAATTCCACAGGGATCAGCAAAGTGCCAATGTCATGCAATATGGCAGCCACCACGATATCCAGCTGGCGTTTAAATTCCAGATTCATCCGTTTCGAGATCAGTGCACATAAAATCGCTGTATTTAAGGAGTGTTTGTAAACATAGTCCTCGGCACTGCGAAGATTTTGGATAAAATTAATCTTGTGATGCAATGTTCCATATTTCTTGATAATCTGGTTTGCAAACTGATACAACTGCTCCGGTTCTTTGTGTCTGCCCACAGCATCCAGGATATCCTTGATAGAAAATACTGCCATCGCCTGAAAACGCTCAAATTCTATATCTT
The DNA here is from genome assembly GCA_030523265.1 of Eubacteriales bacterium. Taxonomy (GTDB): domain Bacteria; phylum Bacillota; class Clostridia; order Lachnospirales; family Lachnospiraceae; genus Butyribacter. The sequence continues at coordinate 7,315 of JAUNIU010000067.1, forward strand.
CCTCGGACATTGGCGGTAATGGCTCCGCCGCTTCCAACACATACACACCAATCAATCCAAAATTCTGGATACTGACGATTCCCTGCGCTGTCAATTTGGAATCTCTTTCGTACAACATGACACCACTCTTATTGTAGATCGGTTTCGCAATTCGCATTCCTATTTTTAATTCATCTGCTTTTACAAATATCATATTCTCTGACACCCCTTTCCGAATACTATTGTTGACTCTTTTCTGCTAAGTTACTGGTAACACGGTTATATAATTCTAACGCAGCATTATAACCCATCTTTTTCTGTCGATGATTGACTGCTGCGGATTCACATATGATCGCCACATTTCTGCCCGGACGAATCGGGATCGAATGGCAAACCACTTTATTTCCCAAAAATTCGATATACTGCTCCTCCAGTCCCAGACGGTCATATTCCTGCTCTTTATCAAATTCTTCTAACTTAATGACCAGATTGATCTCTTTTTCATTGCGGACACTCTCTACACCAAACAAGGACTTGGCGTCTATGATCCCGATCCCACGCAGTTCGATGAAATGTCTGGTAATATCCGGCGCACTGCCGATCAGAGAACTGTCACTGACCCGTTTGATCTCCACCACATCGTCGGAAACCAGACGATGCCCGCGGTGAATCAGCTCCAATGCCACTTCCGACTTACCGATACCGCTCTCTCCCATGATCAGTACACCTTCCCCGTAGATATCCACCAACACACCATGCATCGTACAACGTGGGGCCAGTGCGCCGTTCAGCCACCGGATTAACTCTCCCATAAAATACGACGTCGCCTTCTTGCTCTGCAATAATGGCACCTGATACTTCAATGCCAGGTCCCGAAAATTCTGTTCGATCTCAATCTCCCGGCAGAAAATAATACACGGTGGTTTTGGGGATTCCTCACTTCCTGCCATAATACGTTCCATCATGGCAACACTGTGCTCCATTCCCTTTTGCTGCATATATGTGTTTTCCACATGCCCAATAATCTGTATCCGGCCGGAGTCAAAATAATCAAAATACCCGGCTAACTGCAAAGCCGGACGGTTCACATCCGCCTGTGTAATGGCGATTTTCTCAATGGATATCTCTGGTGTACAGTTTTCTAATTCCAATTTCTCTACTAATTCTTTTAGCAATACACTATGCCCCTGCACCTTTGTACTCATGCTACGAACCTCCTTTGCGAGCTGCTACTGTACCCAAATTTGCGTTGCCCGCTACACAAATTTGGCGGTCAAAAGAATCATTTCTTTTGGCCTGTTCCTCCTTGTATCATATATCATACTATCCTGTCCCTATTCGGAATGGTTCTCTGTGCCATGAAAGAACTGGTATACACTCTTCGCCGCCCGCTCATTCATGGATTCCACCGCCGCCAGTTCTTCCACAGATGCTTCCTTGATGGCATCCATAGATGGAAAACATTTCATTAACTGTTTCCGGCGTTTTTCACCAATTCCCGCAATCTCGTCCAGGATCGACCTGACCTGTCCCTTACTACGCAGAGAACGATGGTATTCGATGGCAAACCGATGTACCTCATCCTGTATCCTGGTCATCAGATGAAAGCCTTCACTGTTTACTTTGATGGGCAGCTCCTGTTCCCGGAAAAACAACCCTCTGGTGCGATGCTTGTCATCCTTCACCATACCACAGACAGGAATATTGATCCCTAATTCCCGCAGTACCGCCTCTGCCACATGAACCTGGCCAATGCCGCCATCCATCATGATCAGATCCGGAAACCGGTCAAACCGCCCTGTCTGTCCTTCCTGTTCTCCCTCCAGAATCTTCTGCTGCTCCTGTAAACCATGCCGAAATCTTCTGCCCAGCATTTCTGCCATGCTGGCATAGTCATCTGCCCCCTGTACTGTCTTGATCCGAAATTTGCGGTAATCACTCCGTTTCGGCTTTCCCTGTTCAAACACAATCATAGAACCCACCGAATGAAAACCACTGATATTGGAAATATCATAGGATTCTACACGCTGTACCTCCGGCAACCCCAGCCAGTCGCTGATTTCCCGCATGGCACCCGTGGTACGCTCTTCTTCCCGCCGTATCTTTTCCACATCTTGTGATAACACCAGTTCTGCGTTTTTATGCGCTAATTCCACCAGTCTCTCTTTCCGGCCACGCTGCGGTATCAAAAGGGACACCTTACTCCCTCTGCGCTCGGTCAGCCATTGACCGATCAATTCCGCATCCGTTATCTCATATTCTAACATGAGTTCTTTCGGAATGAAAGGTGTTCCTGCATAAAACTGTTTTACAAATGACTGCAAAATATCCCCAGGGGTTTCATCCTCTACGCCATCCAGGTGAAAATGGTCCCTGCCGATCAGCCTACCCTCCCGGACAAAAAAGACTTGTATCACTGCCTCCCGGTCCGTTTGTGCCATAGCGATAATATCCTGGTCCACCCCGCCAAAATCATTCACTTTCTGACGGACGGATATCTTTTTCACACTGTCCATCAGATCCCGGTATCCGGCGGCTTCCTCGAAAGCCAGCTCTGCCGATGCACGCTCCATCTTTTCTTGCAGCATCTGCAATACCTCTCCCACATCGCCTTCTAACAGTTTCATCGCCTGTTTAAAGTTGTGCTGATATTCCTCGGGACTAATATAACCCTGACACGGAGCCTGGCACTGTTTGATATGATAATTCAAGCAAGGGCGCTCCTTTCCGGTATCCCGCGGCAGCACACGGTTACAGGTACGAATCTGATATAGTTTGCGCACCAGCTCCAGCGTATCCCTGGCTGCACCGGCACTGGTATACGGACCGAAATACTTGCATTTATCCCGTTTTTGTATCCGGGAATAAATCAGCCTTGGATACTCCTCGGATATGGTTGCCTTGATAAAAGGATAGGTCTTATCATCCTTTAACATGGTATTATATTTCGGCCGGTGCTCTTTGATTAAATTATTCTCCAACACCAACGCCTCAACCTCGGAATCGGTAATAATATATTCAAAATGATCGATCTGGGATATCATCTTGTCTATCTTAGGCGTCCTCTTTCTTTTCTGAAAATACTGGCGAACCCGGTTTTTCAAACTGATCGCCTTACCGATATAGATGATCGCATCCTTTTTGTCATGCATTAAATAGACGCCCGGTTTGGCGGGCAGTTTCTTTAGTTCTTCCTGCAAATCAAACATGGACGTCTCCTTATACTCTCATCAATATTAGATCTTAATTTTCTTCACACTCTGATCCAGCTGATAGGCAATATCCTTCAGCTGTGTTGCATTTTCCGATATATTTTCCAATACACTTCCCACCTCTGTTACCGAAGCAGAAGTCTCCTCGCTGCTGGATGCATTCTGCTGGGCGATCGCGGACAGATTCTGTACCACATCCACCACACGGTTTCTGGTCTCATCCAGATTCTCCGTCCGGTCGGTAATATGAATCACGCTATCCAAAGCATCCGCAACTCCTGTATTTACCTGCTGGAACATCTCATCCGTCTTTATCATTTTATCGTTTTGCAAATCCATGATCCCCTGTACTTCCTGCATTGTCTCCACTGCTTTGGTAGAATCATGCATCAATTCACTGGTGATCGCATCGATCTCCAGCGCAGAATCATTGGACTGCTCCGCTAGTTTTTGGATCTGCGAAGCGACCACTGCAAAACCTTTGCCCTGTTCGCCAGCTCTGGCAGCCTCTATAGACGCATTCAACGATAGCAGATTCGTTTCTTCTGCGATAGCGGCGATAATACTGGTGGCTTCTTTAATTTTCTGCGCAGAGGCATTGGTGATATTGGTCCGATTCGCAATCTCTTCGATACACTCTTTGGTTCTCTGGTTGACTTCCATTAACTCGCGTAAGATATTCATTGCCTGTTCACTGGAATCCTGCATCCGTTTGGAATTGGTTTCCAATACTTCTGCCTCCTGATTCGTATCGCGAATCATATTTCCCATGGAGATCACATTTTCCGTGGCACTTTGTGTCTCATCCGCCTGATTCGTAGCACCTCTGGCAATATCTCCCACAGCCTCTCCCACCTGCGATAAGGTTTCAGACGTGTTCAATGCGTCCTGATCCAAGCGCTCGGAGGCATTAAATAAATGGTTACTCTGGGTCTGAATCTCGGATACCATCTTGATCATCTCTTCATGCAGCGTGGCAACCGCTCGACTCATCATACCCGTCTCATCTTTCCGCTTCAGCAGTTTCTCCGCTTCCTCATTTTCGGTAAAATCCATGTGCGCCATCTTGCTGATCACACCAGATACCTTCTTGATCGGACGAATCAGCAGACCGGTCATAATCACAGCGATGATGGCAAAAACCAAAATAACTACCACAAACACACCGATGCTGAGATACACTACTTTCGTAATCGGTGCCATAATCTCAGCTTCTTCCGCACTGATAACCAAAATAGCCGGAAACTCCTTTGTCACATAGTATGCCAGATATTTTGTCTTACCATCCTCTCTCACCAGCTCTACAGATGTTTCATCTCGTTTTCCCATATTAATATCTGTCAGTACATCCTTGAGCTTTTCATTCGTTTCTTTTGTTCCAATCTTCTCACTTTCCGGATGATATACAATCGAACCATCCCGGTTAATGACATAAGCATAACTGGATTTCACACCCTGAAGGCCTACTGTACTAAAAGTCTTACTCATCACAACGGTATTATTAAAATCACCGTTTTCCTCCAGATCTTCTAATACAGTACCATTACTGGTCACAACATCATACATGTAATTCCCCATCTGCTCCCGAATGGTACTCTGCACGTTGGGCACCAGCAAAAGCATGGTGGCAAAAGCCGTCAATGCCACGGCTAAAATCACCAGCACTAAGATCTTGGTTTTGATGGAATGCAGAAAAGTTACCTTTTCTGTTGCATTGGTTTTCTTTACTTTGTTCGGTTTGATTTTCTTGTCTCTTTTTTTATCTTTTTTTGCACATACATATATAAAATCCCTATCTTTGTGCTGTTAATGGTGTCCGAGATAACATGACTTTCTGCCGGACTTAATAGGGAATTCGGTGAAAATCCGAAACAGTACCCGCTGCTGTATGTCTTATATTAAAGGGCCGTTGCATTCTTTTAGCCACTGATA
>JAUNIU010000312.1 GCA_030523265.1 Eubacteriales bacterium
TTTTTATTGCGATTATTAAGAAAATCAGCAACAAATACTAAAAACAAGTATAAGCATAAATAGCAACCTAAAAGAAATTAAAAGACACAACATCCATACTTTATTAAAACCATTTAAAATCTTTATCTAACAAGTTGGATACAGGTTTGAATAGTCTGCATAGGATAAGTCCGACGACTATCAAGCCTATACGCAATAATACAGAACAGTTCATCGTAAATCCGAGCCAAACGAGGTACAGCGGTGAACACATGAAGGCGACAATGATAAGGCACATCAATGCGGCAAAAAATGTTTTAGGTCCCATACTTCAATCGATTTTATAGTTATACAGATGTCGCAGACTGTCACCGGCAATCTCGAAAGCCACAATGTCGTGAGCGTACTCGTTGCTTCCCACTTTAGCGGAGAGGAAGAACACATAGGAGCGATTGCCGTATTCATCGTCAAGACTCACTATCTTCTGCACTTCATGATGGCTGTAATCATCATCAGGATGGGCGAGACGCAGTAAGGGGCGATGATCCTCATGCAGCTCACCGTCTTCTGATTTGAATTTCACCACACAATCTATATCGGGTGCCGTTCCACCCTCGCCAGTATCATGCCAAGTGGCTGTTACGAGACTGTCGTCAGAGACTATTGTGTGGCAAGTCTCAATAGAGTCAGACTTGTCTGCACTCTTATCGAGACTTGTATCATGAGACTTGTTCAAACATGAAGAGCATGTAAACAATGTCAGTAGGGCAATGCTACAAAGTTGAAGTTTTCTTTTCATAAATCACTTGTAAACATACATTCTGCCAAAACCTCACCGTCTTCTGCGTATTCTGGGTCGAATGTTACCAATAGTATTCTGCGACCTCGTAAGTTTCCTCCTTTGTCATTGCTTTGCCGATGTTGTCAACAACGAATCTATGGAAGGCACAATAGTCTGGCTCACAAAGCTCGGTGGCTTTAGTCCATTCCCGTGGAAAATCGTCAGGACCATGACCGTAGCCAATATTGTCAACCATAGCGGCTACACAAATCTCATCGTCGTCATCCAGTCCGATACCGAATATTGACACTTCTGTTCCGTCACCGTCATCGCCTTCACATTCGTCTTCCCAATCAGACACGGCAATGTAGCGTTTGTCACCTTTCTGCTTCAGCAGATTAACAATGTCTTTGTATGCTTCTTCGTTAGTCATATTGTTAATAATTTCAGTTGTTCGGCGCAATGCCACAAGCAGATTCTCCAAGCTGCTCTCATCTTGAATCTTCACTTCTCGCGGCTTGCTTCCCTGCGCCTCGCCCACGATTCCAGCCTTTTCCAACTGGTCCATAATTCTGACCGCACGGTCGTAGCCGATAGACAAGCGCCGTTGAATCAACGAGGCAAAGCCCGACCGCAGTGTTACGATTATGCGTGCAGCTTCCTCGAACAGAGGGTCGAGCGAACCGCTGTCTATGACATTTTTTGAGTCAAGACCCATTTCTACATGCATATCCATCTTTTGATTTTTCTCCATTGTTTGTTTTGTTTTATTTTATTATAGAATATTCTTGTAATTATAGCATAAAAGCAATGCTCATGTCGTCCTTGCTGACTGTCCTGCTGTAATGAGAGAGCACTTCGGGTAATTGCGTAGTAACTTTTTCTATACCATCATCGCAAATAGATTTCATGATGATAGCGAGGCATCCTGACACTCTCCTCCAGCGATGGCATCAGCCGTAAGTTGAGATTTTGAGGGAGTTGCCATTGTGTTTGATGAGGATGTGCAGACCGAAGAGCTTTGACTGCAAACCATAGATAAAGTGACAACTGCAACCTTTATTACTGCCTTCAAAGCATCTATGTTGTGAACACGGGTTTATTAGATAGTGCAAAGATAGATAGAGAATGTCGCAAATCCCAGTGAATG
>JAUNIU010000313.1 GCA_030523265.1 Eubacteriales bacterium
GCACATCATTTTGATGGATTCGGATCGATCCGCCTCCCAGCTCCGTACCATTTAATACGATATCATAGGCTCTGGCACGAACCTTCTCTGGGTGCTCCTTTAATAATGGGATATCTTCCTCCATCGGCATCGTAAATGGATGATGCATAGCTACATAGCGCCCCTGCTCCTCGGAATATTCAAACTCTGGAAATTCTGTTACCCACAAGAATTTATATTCATTTTTATCTAAGAGATCCAGATTGCGGGCGATCTCCAGACGCAGATTCCCCAGTACATCCCACACAATCTTATTTTTGTCAGCCGCAAATAGCAAGAGATCTCCCGGTTCTCCCTGCATGGCATCCACCAGCGCTTTTAACTCCTCCTCGGTCATAAATTTGGCAAAGGAGGATTTATACGTGCCATCCTCGTTGATGCTTAGATAAGCCAATCCCTTTGCCCCAAAATCCTTGGCAAATTTCACCAGGGCATCGATCTTCTTACGAGGCATAGCACCTTGTCCCTTGGCATTGATACCCCGCACAGAACCACCATTTTCCAACGCTCCGGTAAACACACCAAAACCACAGCCACGTACCACTTCTGATACGTCCTGTAATTCCATGCCAAAACGCATATCCGGCTTATCCGAACCAAAGCGATCCATCGCCTCCTGCCATGTCAGCCGCTGAATTGGCAGCGGAATGTCTACATCCAGAACTTCCTTAAATACTTTCTGTAACAGTCGTTCGTTGACATCCATCACATCCTCTTCATCCACAAAGGACAACTCCATATCCACCTGTGTAAACTCCGGCTGGCGGTCGGCACGAAGATCCTCATCGCGGAAACAACGGGCGATCTGGAAATAACGGTCATATCCAGAACACATTAACAACTGTTTAAACAGCTGTGGAGACTGCGGTAACGCATAGAAATTGCCGGGATGTACACGGCTTGGCACCAGGTAATCTCTGGCACCCTCCGGTGTACTCTTGGTCAATACCGGAGTCTCAATCTCCAAAAAGCCTTCTTCCGCCAGAAACTGGCGAATCAAGGTAGTCACACGGCTTCGCATCATCAGATTCTCTTGCAGATCCGGACGGCGCAGATCCAGATAACGGTATTTCAGACGAAGTTCCTCCTTGGTCTTGGAATCTGCCTCGATCGGAAATGGTGGTGTCTCTGACTCGGACAACACACGCAGATCTGTCGCTACGACTTCGATGGCACCCGTCTGAAGATTTTTATTGACGCCACCCTCTCTGGCAACCACCTGACCAATCACGGCAATCACATACTCACTACGCAGTTTGTACGCTTTGTCAAATTGCTCTTTCCCCAAATGCTCTTCCTGAAAATTAATCTGTAATAATCCACTTCTATCCCGAAGATCGACAAAGATCAGACCACCCGTATTGCGGGTCTTTTGAACCCATCCCATGACGGTCACTGTCTCTCCTATATTTTTCTCACTTAATTCGGCACATCGGCAGGTACGCTTCAGGCCCTTCATTGATTCAGCCATTTTTTCCTCCATTCCGCGCTGTCACGTATCGGGATATCCCGCCGGATATCCATTTCATAACTTAAGAAAACACCTGTGTTACAGCGCAAACACAAATCCTTTGCTTATCTTACACCGAATCCGCAAGATTGGCAATAGAAAATCTCCCTGACTTTCCCCCTTCTTATACGGATAACTCGTGGTTATCTTTCATTGGTGCCTTTTGCCGTAATGTCTGCCCTGTGTGTCAGTAAGAGATTGCCGAAAGGAAATCCGGTAGATTGCAGATTCTACCAGCAACCTTACGCCTTGATGAAGGTCTATTGCTTTACCGTTTCGATCCTTTATTTATGCGCCTCTCCGTAAACTTGCACCATGCTGACAGGTTTTTCCGTGTTTCCCATAGAGGCATTTTAGG
>JAUNIU010000068.1:0-9812 GCA_030523265.1 Eubacteriales bacterium
ATTATGTCATCGAGGGAAACAAGCGCGTTAGCGTATTAAAATATCTGGACTCCCCTACCATCGTGGCAGAAGTCATCCGTAAAGTTCCCAAAAAGAGTGATGACCTGGAAATCCAGATTTATTATGAATTTATGGATTTTTATGAATTGACGAAAATTCATTATCTCCAGTTTTCTAAACTGGGAAATTACAAAAAATTATTAAAGGCAGTGGGAAAAGATGACATCCAGCCATGGACCGATGAAGAACGGTTAGATTTCTCTTCATTCCATTCCGTCTTTTATAAAGCATATAAGGAAAAAGGAGGGTTAAAACTTGACGGCATCACCTGCGGGGATGCCCTGCTCTTTTACCTTTCTCTTTACTCTTATCAGGAAGCCAAGGAATTAACCATGGCGCAGATCAAAAAACATCTGGACAAAATCTGGCCGGAAATTGTCTTACTGACAGAAGCAGACACGGTAGAGCTGGTCATGGATCCCAAAAAGGGAACTAATGTGGTCAAATCCGTCATTAATAAGATTATTCCAGCAAAGAAAAAAATCGCTTTTGTGTATGACAAAGAACCCAGCGCATCTGACTGGATCTACAGCCATGAACTGGGACGTCTGCATCTGGATAGTGTACTGGGAGATGCCGTGGAAACCAAAGCATTTCAAGTCACTGATGTAGAGGACGCGGCAGAAGAATTGTTAGAACAGATCTGTCAGGAAAAATATGACATTGTTTTCACCGTCACTCCACAGCTCATCAAGTCCAGTTTGAAAGTAGCAACCACCTATCCACAGGTGAAATTTCTAAACTGTGCGCCTAATTCACCGCACAACATGGTACGCACATATTATACGCGTATGTATGAGGCAAAATTTCTGACGGGCATGATCGCAGGTGCCATGTGTGAAAATAACAAGATCGGCTATATCGCAGATTATCCGATCTATGGTATGACCGCTAATATTAATGCTTTTGCACTGGGGGCAAAAATGGTGAATCCATATGCCAAAGTATATTTGTCCTGGTCTACGGTGAAGCAGTCCGATGCGGAACGGCTGTTTTGGGAAGAACAGATCAATTACATCTCCGCCCAGGATATGATTGCACCACAGGAGGATTCTAAAAACTTTGGCTTATACGCCATTCATGACGGAGAAAAGAACAACCTTGCCATGTCCATATATAACTGGGGCGTCTTTTATGAACGTCTGGTCAACAGTATTATTCAGGGCACCATGTCAACGGAAGCATCCTCCAAAGAAAGCAAAGCGATGAATTATTGGTGGGGATTATCTGCAGGCGTTATTGATGTGATTTGTTCACAACGTATCCCGGCAGAGACGAAGAAACTGATTCATCTGATTAAAAAATCCATCAAACATGGTGTATTTCATCCATTTGTCGGCCCCATCACAGACCAGAATGGGGTGGAACGGATATCAGATACAGACATCATTCATCCAGAAGATATCCTGACCATGAATTGGCTGGCAGAAAACGTCATTGGAAGCATACCTACACTCGAGGAACTAAAGGATTCGGCAAAACCAGTTGTGGAACTTCGCGGACTGGATACTGTCACACCGGAACAGAAAGGAACATCCTTACTATGAAGATACTTGTACTGGCAGATGTGGAATCAAAGTACTTATGGGATTTTTATGAGGAAGGCCGATTCGACGGCATTGATTTAGTGATTTCCTGTGGTGATCTAAAACCGCATTATCTTTCATTTATTGCAACCTATACAAAAGCACCGGTTTTATATGTCCATGGCAATCACGATGAATGTTATATAGACACTCCCCCGGAAGGATGTATCTGTATCGATGATATGATCTACGTGCATCAAGGTGTACGCATTTTAGGACTGGGGGGGTGTATGCAATATAATTATGGCACCATCCAATACACCGAACGCCAAATGGTACATCGGGTCATAAAATTATTGCCCAGACTACTATTCCGCCGTGGCTTTGACATATTAGTCACCCATGCCCCGGCTTATCAGGTCAACGATGGACAAGACCTGCCACATACGGGATTCAAAGTATTCCGAAAATTGATCGATAAGTTTCATCCAAAATATTTTCTGCATGGTCATATGCATTTAAACTACAATCACAAATTACCCAGAGAATATCAATACGATGAACAAACCATTGTGATCAACGGATACGAAAAATATACTTTTGATTACGAAAAATAACCCGCCCGGATCAGTCTGGATACAGACTGCCCGGACGGGAAATCATAGATACCTTTTACTCTTCATCATGAATATCCGCTTTTGGCTTATCTAAGCCCTCGATCTTAATCCCGTTTTTCTCCGCATAATCCCAAAGTGCTGCATGAATGGCTTCTTCTGCCAACAGGGAACAATGCACTTTCACCGGCGGCAGACCATCTAACGCCTCCATCACCGCCACATTGGTTACTTCCAGTGCTTCCTGCACCGTCTTACCAATGACTAACTCCGTAGCCATACTGCTGGTGGCCACTGCTGCACCACACCCAAAAGTCTTAAACTTACAATCACGGATCACCTGGTTGTCATCAATGTCCAGATACATCCGCATAATATCGCCACATTTTGCATTGCCCACAGTACCTACGCCACTGGCATCTTCTATCTCCCCCACATTTCTGGGATTGTTAAAATGATCCATAACTTTCTCGCTATATTCCATCGTAATCCTCCATTCTATTTTAACTGGTATTTATTTTTTACACTTGTTCCCACCATTTTTGCTATTGGTTCTTTTTTACAAAATCTTCGTATAACGGAGACATACTTCGCAAACGCTCCACATTTGCCTTGACATTTTCGATGACAAAATCAATATCTTCTCTGGTGATATCCTCCGATAATGTCATACGCAGGGAACCATGTGCCTTCTCATGCGGCAAACCGATTGCCAGAAGTACATGGGAGGGATCTAACGATCCGGAAGTACATGCCGATCCACTGGAAGCGCATATTCCCTTCTGATCTAGCAGTATCAACAGAGATTCCCCTTCGATAAACTCAAAACTGATGTTGGCATTATTGGACAAACGTTTCGTAGGATGCCCATTTAGTCTCGCATATGGCACCATATCTAAGATCTGATGAATCAGATAATCGCGAAGTTCTGTCTCGTACTGATTGCGCTCTGCCATGGTTTCTCTGGCGATCTGTGTTGCCTTGCCAAACCCGACGATTCCCGGTACATTGTGCGTACCCGCACGACGGCTTCTCTCCTGTGCACCCCCGTGAAGGAGGGAACCAATCTTGACCGAATTGCGAAGATACATTATGCCAATTCCCTTCGGTCCATTGATCTTATGCGCACTGGCACTGAGCATATCAATATGCAGCTCGTCCACATTGATCGGTAGATGTCCATATGCCTGTACTGCATCCGTATGGAATAAGATACCATGCTCTTTGGCAATTTCGCCTATTTCCTGTATTGGCTCTATGGTACCTATCTCATTATTGGCAAACATCACCGAAATTAATATCGTGGTCGGACGAATCGCTTGCTTTAAGTCATCCAACCGGATGACACCATCTTCATCCACATCCAAATATGTTACCTCAAACCCATTCTTTTCTAAGTATTCACAGGTATGCAGGATGGCATGATGCTCAATCTTGGAAGTAATGATATGATTTCCCTTGTTCCGGTAAGCAAAAGCCGTCGCTTTCAGCGCCCAGTTATCCGACTCGCTGCCGCCCCCCGTGAAATAGATCTCATTGGGCTTTGCTCCTATGAAATCGGCAATTACCGCACGGGCATCCTCCACCGCTTTTTTACTCTTGCTGGCGAAAGAATATGGACTCGATGGATTCCCATAATCCTCCTGGAAATACGGAAGCATTGCCTCCACAACTTCCGGGTGCACCTTCGTCGTCGCTGCATTATCAAGATAAATTAATTTACTCATATTGTCATTCCTTTCTGGCGGCTGTGTCAAACGCTAATCTCAAATAGTTTACTTGAAGCAGGAAACACACTGCAAGCAGTGTTTCCCGCTTCTGCGTAAACTGCTCTCGCTTGTTAGATAATGTATTCGTAGCCGACGTTGCTTTGATATTTTTTTACTAAATCATCCAGTGTAATGTTATCTACTACGCTATTGACGGCATCATTGATCTGCTTCCACAGATCACAGAGCAAACACCCTTCCACTTGTCTACAGTCTGCACTGTTTTCTTCGATACAAGCGATGGGTGCCAGACTTCCTTCGATCGTACGTAGAATCATTCCCACCGTGTATTCTTCCGGACGCTTCGTCAGACGGTAACCACCCTTAGCACCACGCACACTGCTGACATATTGCGCTTTGGATAAGATATTGATGATCTGTTCCAGATATTTCTCGGAAAGATTCTGGCGTTTCGCAATGCTTTTAATCGTGATATACTCTCCTGTATCATTAATGGCCAGATCCAACATCATCTGTAACGCATACTGTCCTTTTGTTGATATTTTCATACTACTAACCTCCCCTATATGATTCATTTCATACTACTTTTCTATGAATTTATAAATAGTTATACAGCATTTTTCCTAGTATGTCAATAGGAAAAATGATAATATCATAAAATGCATTTTTTATAGAATAAACGAGGCGTGTCCCACAAAACGCTTTTATCGAATAGCAGGAATTTTTTATTTGATAAAAAAAGAGTGCCCACTGGTTTCCCATAGGACACTCCTTCTGTTGATGTGATATCATCATTGGATGAAAAAATATTATTTTGCTGTAAACTTCTTAACGGTACTATATTTACCATAGAGCGTCTTGCCACCTGACTTCTTAACCGCTCTTATCTTAATATAATACTTCTTGCCCTTCTTCAGTTTCAGCTTTTTATATTTCAGCTTAAATGACAGCTTCTTCACGTTCTTAACCGTTACTTTGGTCGTTTTCTTAAACTTCTTGTTCTTAGAAATCACCACCTGATAACTGGTTACTCCTGCTACTTTTTTCTTTAATTTCAAAGTAAGTGTTTTCTTCTTAGCAGTAACTTTCTTAATCGCTGCCTTTCCAGGTTTCTTCACAGTCGCTGGTGCCTTGGTAGGCTTTACTGTCACAGTTCCACCTGGATTCTTCGTAGGATTTGGTTGCGCTGTCTGAGACGGATCTTTCGTTCCACCTGGCTCCTGTGTGGCACCTGGATCTTGCGTAGCCCCCGGTTCCTGTGTGGCACCCGGCTCCTGTGTCGCATTTGGATCCTGTGTTGGGTTTGGCTCTGCCTTCTGCAATGCGTTGATGGCATCTAACACAGCCTGGTTTAATGCTTCCACTTCGCTGATTACTGTGTTCTCATCTGCATTCTTGGCAGCCGCAACCGCTTTCTCCAATGCGCTCCAGCTGGATGCGGTATAGTCTTCCTTATTCAATGCCTCTGCCTTCTGCACATTCTCATTCAGCTCCTGTATAACAGTGGAATTATCATTCTGTACTAAACAAGACGTTACATCTTCTAACTCTGCCAAAATCTCCGCAATCTGGCTTGGAAGCAGATCCTCTACATTTTCCATCGTTTTGATACTCTCAATATAGGCATTCATGTCAGCGATACTGTCTTCTGTGTAATCGCTTGTTGTGATTGCCGCTGCCACTTCTTCCGCAGCCTCCACAGCAGGAGTCAGCAACTCACCAATGCCTGCCGGAGCATCTACGCTCTTTAACACATTACCATCTGCATCTAAGAACTTGACAGACTGGATGGTATAAACATTTCCTGTTACTCCTTCCCATGCAAATGTATATCCCTCAAGGGTATAAGCAGCACCAGCTTTTAATGGCGAGGAAAGTTCCAAAGTCTCTTTCCAGCCTTTTGTACCATAAGTATAATCACCTTTTCCTCTAAACTCCGTATCAACATCACCCATTGCTAAACGAATGGATGCCCATTCATTATAATTGGTATCTGCTGTACAATCAAAGGTTACCTCTACCTGCGTAGCCCCTGCCATCTCCGAATCTACTTTTCCGGAAAGGATGGTAGTTTTGGTAGGAGAGGCATAATTCTTTCCACTGGTAACGATACCTGCTAGTGAGAACCACTCTACCGGATACTCCACAGTCAATGCATCCAACGCTTTCTGAAGTCCCTCTGTCGCACTGATAATCTCAGAGATAACATCACTCTGTGCCACAGATTCTGCCGTAGCCAAAGCCTCCTGCAATGCTGTCCAGCTCTTTTCGGTATAATCGCTCTCGATCAAACCTTCTGTTTTTGCAACCACCTCATCTAAATCTGCTTTGGCAACATCTGCGGTCAGCTTCACCAACCCACTGATTGCCGCATCAATGGCAGCTGCAAGTTTGTTGATCTCCTCTGCGGTCGTTGCCTCATCCAGTCCGGTCTTTCCAGCCTCCACAGCTTCCTCCAGCACTTGCCAAGTATCTGGAGTATAATCACTGCTTGTCAATTTTTCTGCTTCTGCGATGGCCTGATCCAGCACATTAGAGGAAATAAGTCCCTCTATGGCGCTATCAACGGCTGCCGCTGCGGTAGTAATCTCATCCTCTGTCTTCTCCTCCGCATCCAGAAGTGTCTGCCCCTCCGTCATAGCATCCGTCAACGCAGACCAGCTTCCCGGTGTATAGCCTGCCCCGTCTGTGTACATGTTCTGCTGGATGATACCTTTCTTTAAGGCAATTCGCAGCGGAGTATCGTCTACGGTGAGATCAACTAATACATGTGCCTTCTTAGCCCCTGCCGCTATCAATTTGTCTGCCACTTCCTGCGACGTAACATGAATCTTCATCGAACTGGACGATTCTTCAGCAAAAGCATCTGTACCGATCGTCTGGATATCGCCATAAATATAAATATCCGTCTTGCGATCGTACGAAAATGCCCCCTCGCCAATCGCAGTAACACTGCTCCCGAGTCTTATCGTCTCGATATCCTCTTGCACAAAGAAAGCGAAATCTCCGACGTTCGTCACCTGACCTCCCACAATGACCTCATTTACCTCAGGTATATATTCCATAGACATCCAATCACTATCTGACAATCCGGCCAGTTCCTCTGCAGTATAGTTCATGCTGGCTGCATACCACCCCTGCGCAGCACACTGGGACTTATGTGCAACATCTTCAAGCTCTTCATCCGTAATCTCAATATCCGGCATAGCACCTTCTCCCTCCAGGATCAGGAAAGATTCTGCCGCAGTATTTCCCTTATAATAAAGATACTCCGCATCGCCATAGGTCCCTTGGTCAATGCTATTTCTCTCAATACGTTCGGTTGCCGCCTGACCATAGACACATGGCACAAAAATAGAGGTAATCACCAAAGCAGCAGACGCAACCACGCTGATCAGTTTTTTTGCCTTACACTTCATATACTCTAAACACCTTTCTATTTTAATATCAGATTATTTTCTTCTCCATTAATCAGGCTGGGCATGGGAAACCCATACCCAACCGATCTTACTCTTTCGTACCCCAAATGGTACTTACCTATCTTCGAGATTCTTACTCTGCTGTTCCAGGATCTGTCAGGATCGGAATCAACGCCTTACCCAAATCAGACTTGCCATAGGTATAACGGTTCCATAATCCCATACCATTCGCACCGGTATATCCGTTATCCCAGATAATATATCCCAGTCCGTTGGTCTGAGCCTCTTCCACTACTCTTTCGATATATGTCTCGATATCAGAAATGTTGTTTTTATTCACAGCACCAAATTCACCGATGATTACCGGTATATCATTATCTACAAAGGTTTCTTTTAACTTTTCAAACTGTGTTCCGATATAACTACGGTCTGACCGAGAAGTAGTCGTCACACTGCCGGCTCCGGTATTCAATGTGAAGTTATATGGATCGTAGAAATGACAAGTTACTATGATTCTGTCTGAACTTCCATTGTATGTTGGCATAACAAAGCCATCTGAAACCGTCTGGTCAATATTGGTGTTATATCCCGGAATCACCAGGAAACGCGTCAAGTTGTTGCCACCTTTACCACGTACCACATTGACAAAGGACTGATTCAAATAATTGATATTAGGCCATGTATTTTCATTGTTCGGGGTTCCATAATTGCCGTTCTCCATCACCTCATTCATAGACTCAAAGAGAAGATGCTGGTCATAACTCTGGAACTCAGTAGCAATTCTGTTCCAAACTTCTGCAAAGGCAGCACGGATGCCTGTCTGGTTAGCGGCATCGATATCCAGCCACTGTCCGGTGACACCTTCACTACCATCATGATGGATATTGATAATGACAAACAGATCATAATCCCTTGCCATATCCACTACCTGTTTTACTCTTGCAAGAATCGTATTAAAGCGATCAGTATTAATGGTGTAACTATCTCCATTGACTGTCACCGCATCCACCCATGAAACTGGGATTCTCACGGTCTTAAATCCAGCCGCTGCGACATCCTTAAAGGTACGCTTATTGATCGTCGGATTGCCCCAGGCGGTCTCACTGGTTACACCCTCATCTGTTACAGAATCCAGTGCATTACCAAGATTAATGCCTGCACCCATCGCATCAATAATGGTTGCATTGGTCAGATTGTTTACTGGCGTAGAATAATCCTCATCCTCATCATAGATCTCTACTTTTTTCACAGTACAGGTATCATATGCCAGAGTCAAAGACTGTGTTGTCTTAGGAAGCGCAGTCAGATAAGTCACATCTCCTGCCGCTGACACCTGTGGATAATTCTGTACAATAGGCTGTCCTGATGAATTCAGAACCTCTGCCTGTGGATATATAGGTCCATCGGTGATCTCGCCGTACTCTACCGTCACTGCGATGATTGGGGATTCAAAGTCATCCACATCCAAACCGGACACCCCAATATTCCATGCATTCGTAGATACATAAGCCATACCTTCGGTCACACTCATGGTACCATAATCATCTTCGGTATCATTTTCACCACTTGTCTTATGCCATGAACCCTCGATCACTACCGGACTGCTGATCCGCTCCTCGGAAATATATGACAGAGAAACGATCTTGATCTTGCAGTCACTCATTCCACCGGTCTGAATATTGATACCTTGTACCTGCTTACCGGTGGACAGTTTACTCTCAATCACACTAAACGGCACCGTCACGGTATATGTCTCATTAGTCGTCGGTGTCACTGCCTCCGTCTTGTCATAGCCGTTTGGTCCTACCATAGTAGGTTCCCAGCCGCCCCAGTCATTGTCATATACCACAAACTGCAAGGAGTTATTGTAGCCCAGATCATCATCTGCTGCTACAGTACCTAATTGGGTATACTGAAATTTCAGTTCAAATGCGTTATTGCCGCCATTCAGGTATTCTGACTTTGGAAAGTTTTTGATGTACCCTACATTGCCGTCATATTCCTGATTGCTAATCAACGGATCAGACGCAGTTGCGCTTGCGGTACTTCCCGTCACTAATGTTGTTCCCACCACGGCAACTGACATCACGACGCTAAGTACTCTTCTTAAAAATTTACTTTTAATCATGTGTAAATCCCCCTTTCTTTTCGCATCTTATTTTGTACTTTCCACAAAATAGATAAAAAGTTATTCTTTGATACATTATGTATTTTTTGCCTGCATTACATTCTGTCATTTTCCCTTCTCTTTGCCGTTTTCTGCCTCCTTTCCGCCTTCCTTGAAATAAATTATTCTTTTTCAAAATTTCAATATTAATTAAGCTTTTTGGGGAAACTATACAGGCTTCTGCCACTGTGTTGGTTGTTTCGGGGGATTACAGGACTCTTCGTTTTCTGCTCTCAAAGAAGCCAGACCGCGTTCGATCAGATCCCGGATCATTTCATTCCGTCTATCCTGGCAAT
>JAUNIU010000068.1:9822-12218 GCA_030523265.1 Eubacteriales bacterium
CGACTTCCATACTGTGCGTAATGGAAATTGTGAACCGTTTCAGGTCTGCAGCCATTCTTTCACCCCCTTTGTTCACCGAGGTGGTTCAGTGATTCACTGAACTCCTCCATTCATTATAGTGGTTCACTGGTTCATTGTCAACGACTTTTTCTTTACATCTCTGGTTCACTGGTGTATAATGACACATGTGATAATTCGCTGAAAGGCTTAAACTTCAAGTTATTGTTTAAATTCAAGTCAAGGCATATATTCTGTCTTGCAGAAACGAGGAAAACATGGCAACTGACAAACCACGATATACTGTGTCTGTGGACAATGAACTGTTCCAACAGATTGAGGACTTCCGATTTGAGCACCGATATCAGACGCGATCCGAAGCAACCGTAGAACTGATTCGTCTAGGACTTGAATCCTTAAAAAAAGAATCGGAAAAATCCAAAAAGCACATGGACAAAAATTGATTTTCTTAATTTCAATATACCATTTCCGGGGATGTGTGTTTACTGGAATCATTCGCACTTTTCGACACACTTCGACATAAATAAGTATCATTCGACACATTTACAAAAGAATAAAATCAAAAGACCTCAGAATCCCTTTTATCAGGATCCTGAGGTCTTTCGTTATAGCAGGGGCACCAGGAATCGAACCCGGCTCTGGAGTTTTGGAGACTCTTATTCTACCGATGAACTATGCCCCTATATAATAGAATATCTATTGAGAATATCCATTCCGCTTATCTGTGACTATCTCACTCGCAAGCGACCTATAAAATATATCACACTGTGACAGGTTTGTCAAGATTTTTTCCAATGAACTTTGCATAAATCTTTGCATAAAACTTTTGGACACATCAAAGACCAGAGAAGATCTGGTAGAGCATTTTCAGATTTTCCTCATTGTCAAAATATTCGTTGCCATGATTGGTACCTGTGTATACCTGCTTTCCTCCATGGTAAGCCAGCAATGTGGTAAATGGCACCGGCTGCCAGGACTCCTCACTCAAGGGTCTGGTACAAAACAGTATACTGCCCTCTTGTACCAGGTAGTACAGAGAATCTTTATAATTAGTATGAACATACATATTCTCCGCGTCATAGAGGAGAATATTCAATTTATTCTCTACAGATAATTCACCCACAATCGCGTCCAAGCACCGAAACCGTTCTCCGGCATCCGGCACTCTGCCCAGCTTATCCGCATAGTGATCCATCTGCTCTACCAGATACAGCAGAATTCGTTCGCTGTCCGTGTCCCCCGTCTGTACTCTGCTGTATTTATTTAACGGATCATATTCAAAAATGGTACCGTTGTGAACCAGTGTCCATCTCCTACCACTGTGATCTTTCATCGAATAGGGATGACAGTTGCAATACTCAACATTACCGATGGTTGCGTATCGAATATGGGCAAAGGCATTTCTGGCATAGACCGGTTGCGACAAGCGGTGCTTCAAATACAGGCTCTTACTTGCCTGAACCGGCTCTTTTTCAATCATTGCCTCGTTGCCATCCAATATCGCCAACCCCCAGCCATCTGGATGCTCATTGCTGTGACTGTAAAACTTCCGTATGTACTCACTCAAATATTGCTCATCTTTGGAAGACACTCCAAATATTTCACACATCTTGTCATCCTCCTCTTACCCTTCTTCTGCCCCCGTCAGATGATGGCTTCTGACTGTCTCTGTTTTGCCAGAGCCAGCCCTTTCTTAACAAATCCATTGCCAAACTGCTCACGTACTTTCCAAGAATAGCGGTTCTCCTGCTCCACAAATTTCTCTTTCTGAAAGTGAAGTATCTCCCGGATCCCCTCTGGAAAATCCCCGTAGAATGTTTCCATTTCACCGATCACATCCAACGCTGCGTCTGCCACCGAATTTACCTCACCGTTTGGCAACAGGATATTGACGGTTTTTAAATCATAATGTGCTGCATTTTTGAAATTTTGTATCGCCTGTACCTGTGCACTGTCTGAAAACGGTCTGGGCGGCGTGGAAGCCAGCCAAACCAGAAATAACTGGGCAAATATCACATCCCGCTCATCTACGCCGCAGGGAACCAAAGGATTCAGATCGAACATCCGCAGTTCAATATGGTTGACACCCTGTTCCCGCAGATTTGACAATGTATTTTCACCACATGGTTTTAGCCGGACCGGGTAGTATAGTTCCGACGGAAAGCGAAGCCATCCATCACTGACATACCTCTGAATACTGTCCACATAAGCCTCCACACCGGAATAGTTTAGTACCGGTGCGAAAAAATTCCAATATCCCAATTCCCCGCACCGCACAGATGCCATGCCATTAAACACATCCTAATCAAACCTTCCCTTTTCCTCAAAAGAACTATCCATCAGAGGACTGGCAGCCGTCACTGCCACAATCAGCCATC
>JAUNIU010000069.1 GCA_030523265.1 Eubacteriales bacterium
GAAAAATCTATATAGTGAAAAATCAATATAAATTCTGTTCTTTCCAACGTTCAAGAAGTGTGATATAC
The DNA here is from genome assembly GCA_030523265.1 of Eubacteriales bacterium. Classification (GTDB taxonomy): domain Bacteria; phylum Bacillota; class Clostridia; order Lachnospirales; family Lachnospiraceae; genus Butyribacter. Next base: position 69 of record JAUNIU010000069.1, read on the forward strand.
TGATATGGATAATGGATATTGAAATGGAATGGAGATATAATAATATGCGTGTGGCATTGGGACAGCTGGATATGGCATGGGAGAATCCGGAGATTTCCTTATCCCGTGGGGAGCAGATGATCGCTGAGGCGGCGCGGGCAGGAGCGGATGTGATTGTGTTTCCAGAGATGAGCTTTACCGGATTTTCGATGCATTTAGAACGAATCGGTGAGAGACCCGGACAGGCACCTACGGTTCAGAGGATACAGACTTTGGCACAGCGTTATCAGATCGCCATCGGATTTGGCTGGGCGGCTTTGCCGGAATCTGCACAGAAGATGGGGACGAACCGTTTTACGCTGGTGGATCGCAGCGGAAATGTGGTGACCGAATATACCAAGATTCACCCCTTTACTTACGGAGGGGAATCCGATCATTTTGCCAGAGGAGAGCAGATTGTAAGTGTCCCGTTTTTGGGACGCCAGATCAGTCTGTTTGTCTGTTATGATCTGCGGTTTCCAGAGCTGTTTCAGATCGCCGCGGAGAAGTCTGATATTATCTTTGTGATTGCCAACTGGCCAGCGATCCGCAGTGCCCATTGGCAGACATTATTGCGTGCCAGAGCCATCGAGACCCAGTCCTATGTGGTAGGAGTGAATTGCTTTGGTAAGAGAGATGGCATGGTCTATAGTGGAGACAGTATGGCGGTGGATTCTATCGGCAATATCTTAGGTATATTATCTGGACGGGAAGGCGTATTGATCTGTGATCTGGATGACCGGGCATGGAGCCTGCGAAAGAAATTTTCCACCAGAGCAGATCGTCAGGAGAAATTATACGGAGAATATTTCAGTGGGAAACGTAGTGTGATATGGGAGGAATAAGATGAGACAGTATGAAGTAGCGATCAGAATTGCGCAAGTACATCATCTGGCAGATGAGAGAAAATACCGCAAAGCGTTGGCGGTGATTCAGACACTGGATATGCGTCAGGTTCGCAATGTCAGTGATCTGAAGGTGTTTGCAGAGGTATACACCCGTACTGAGCAGTTGGATGCAGCGAAGGCAACCTATCTGCGGATTTATAAGAAATCCAGAACCAGAAGGATTTTATATCGTTTAATCTATTTAGCGATCCGGACGAATGATCTGGAGGAGGCGGAAAAATATTATACAGAGTTTGTTCGGATGAATCCCAGTGACCGGGATGCTCTGATATTGCGTTATCGAATTGATAAAGCGGCGGGGGTACAGATCAGTCAGCTGATTGATACCTTGAAGGCATTAAAAGAAGAAGAATATATTGAGGAATGGGCATATGAACTGGCGAAACTCTATCAGCAGGCAGGGCGGTATGAGGAATGCCAGGAAGAGTGTGAGGATATCAAGCTGTGGTTTGGCACAGGTGAGATTGTAGAGCGTGCGAAACTGTTATTGGATCATATTCAGGAAAAAGCACCTATGCCATTTTTGGATGACAAGGATTATACGGATCTGATATCAAAAGAAGAGCCGAATCCAGATGATACCGGTTCTCTGCCGGACCTGAGCGAGTATTTACAAAGCAGCAGCGAGCAGGAGATGAAGCTGCTGAAAAAAGCTGACCCTGCAAAATTTGAAGCATTGAAGTCGGAGAAGATCGTGACGGAGGAGACGGTGGAACAGGCACCAGTGTCCGATAATTTGGACACTGATGTGGAAGAAAGTAAAACAGAAAAAGAGAAACCGGGTGCGCTGTCAAATCTGTCTGAGCTGTTGTTTGGCAATAAATCAGAGAAATCCGATATGGCGGAGGCTGACGATAACACAGAGGAAAGCCAGCTGGAGAAACCGGAGTTAGTGCAGGTAGAAGAAGGCGAAAAGGCGGAGTCGGAGTCGGCGGCAGTGGAAGAGGCAGAGAATGAAACGGACGAAGTGGGACCAGAGCAGGAAGTAACCGAACCGATAGAACCAGACGGGAAGGCTGTGCAGGAATCTGTTACAGTGAAGACAGGTGAAGATACTACAGCTGTAGAAGAGAAGCCTGCACCAAAAGCAGCAGGCAAAATCGAGATTGATCCATCGGATTTCCCACGGATTTCTCAGTCCGGTACCGGAATCACACAGGATCTGGCAAAGGAAATATCCGCGATCTATGAGGCGGAGCATCAGGCGCAATTAAAGGAAAAAACAGTTACAGTGATTCAGGAACTGCCAAATGTGGCGAATGAAGTGGTAGAGCGCATGACAGAAGCAGTGTCACAGTCGGAGACCAAGACCTATACCCCGGTGGATATGGAAGAGATTAAGCAGCCGGAAGATTTATCAGGTGCTACCGTTGTGGTACCGGATTTGTCCATTGAGGCAGAATCTGCGGTACAGAGTGCCGGGGTGGATGGGACACCGATGGACAAAACGGAGTTACCGGAGGATGCAGTAGAATCTACTGTGCCAGCAGGCGCAGAACAGTCCGTTGCGACAGGAGGCTTTGAGAAGCTGCCAGAGGAAACACCTGGCATACAGGGACAAAAAATTACTGCAGAACCGCAAGAGAAACCGGTTTCTGACGTCGGAGCGGAACTTCAGTTATTAAGGGCATTGGAAGCGGAATTGCATGAGGCTGAGTCCAAGATCGAGGAAACCGTGGCAATCGCAAAGCCGGAGATCGCTGCGGCTTCGGAGGAAACCGTGGCTGTCTCTGCTACAGCGCAGGATGTGATAGCAGCGGTGGATGAAAAGGTGAAAGGACAAGATGGCGGGCAGACCGCTATGGAAGAAACACACCAGAAGGAGGAAGCAGAGCCACAACAACAGGCGTCTGCCACCGGAGAGGTGTTGCCGGATAAGGATTTGCCAACCACCAGAGCATTACATCGTTCGTTTGCAGATATCTTAATTCTCATAGGAGGAGAGATGGATCCCTCTCATTTCGTATTGATGGGAGATGGCAAAGAGCGCATCCTGGGTATTGCCAAAAAGATTGCGGTGGTAATGAGAGAAACCGGGTATCTTAGTTCCGGGCGTATCGCACATATTGGCGCAGAACAGTTGAATCAGATGGAATTATCACAGTTTAAGAAACAGTTAAAGGGAAATTGTCTGTTGATTACCAATGCAGCAGAGTTATTATTCCCAACGATTACCAAAGTGTTTTCCATTATGGATGAATTTTATGGAGACTTTACGGTGATCCTGTCGGATGAGGGTGCGACGTTAGACCAACTGTTCCGTTTTGTTCCGGCATTAGCCAGAAGATTTAAATATGTGATTGATATTTCACAGTATACAGAACAGGATTATAAATAAACCGGAAATGCTTTGCATTCTGATTGGAAGGGAGATGCGTAATAATGGCGCAGACAAAGGATACAGTCATCAATGTGATCGGTCATATTAATCCGGATACGGATTCCGTTTGTTCTGCCATTGCATATGCACATTTCAAGCATGCAGTCACGGGGGGACAATATGTCGCCAGACGTGCAGGTCAGATTAATTCCGAGACGCAGTTTGTGTTGCGGTATTTTAATGTGCCGGCACCGGATTATATGGGAGATGTCCGTACCCAGGTGCTGGATATCGATGTGCAGCGTGTACCGGGGGTCAGTGCTGAGATCTCATTGAAAAAAGCATGGGAGATTATGAAAACGGATGCGTTGCAGACGTTACCTATCATAGAAAAGGACAATTCCCTGTTGGGATTGATCACGATTGAAGATATTGCCAAATCCTATATGGATGTGTATGACAGCAAAGTGATCGCCACGGCTCATACACCATTTCATAATATTGTAGAGACTTTAGACGGAGAAATGCTGCATGGTGATCCGCAGGAACAGATCATGTCAGGGAAATGCCTGATCGCTGCGGCAAACCCTGATTTGATGGAAAGTTATATCGAGAAAGATGATATCGTGATCTTGGGGAATCGCTATGAATCCCAGTTGTGTGCGATTGAGATGGGGGCAAAGTGTATCATCGTATGTGACGGTTCTATGGTGTCTTACACCATTAGTAAATTAGCGGAAAGTAAAGGTTGTTATATCATTAAGACGCCGTATGATACCTTTACGGCATCCCGTTTGATTAACCAGAGTATTCCGATCTGGTTTTTTATGAAAAGTGAGCATTTGATTACGTTTAGTTTGGGAGAATATCTGGATGATATTCGGGATACGATGGCCAAAAAACGGTATCGCGATTTTCCGATACTGGACTGGACCGGCAGATATTATGGGATGATCTCACGACGCAGTTTATTAGGTGCCAGACGGAAAAAACTGATCCTGGTGGATCATAATGAGATGACGCAGGCGGTGGATGGAATTGAGGAAGCGGAGTTGATAGAGATCATAGATCATCACCGCATTGGAAGCATTGAAACGATGGGTCCGGTGTTTTTCCGAAATCAGCCATTGGGTTGTACAGCTACCATTATCTACCAAATGTATCGGGAGAGAGAAATTGATCTGCCAAAGCATATAGCGGGATTGCTATGTTCTGCTATCTTATCCGACACCTTGATCTACCGTTCTCCTACCTGTACGGAGACGGACCGGGAGGCGGCCGAAGAATTGGCGGCAATCGCGGGAATAAACACAAAGGAATATGCGGAAAAAATGTTTGCAGCGGGGAGCAATTTGTTATCCAAGTCGCCGGAGGAGATTTTTTATCAGGATTTCAAGAAATTCGTGGTGGGTGAAGTGGTATTTGGTGTGGGGCAGGTGACTTCCATGAGCCAGAGTGAACTGGAATCCATCAAGGACAAATTAGTACCATATATGGAAAAGGCCATGTCCGATCATGATGTATCCATGATGTTCTTTATGTTGACAGATATCATGCAGGCACAGACGGAGTTACTATACCATGGCAATGGCGCATTGGAACTGGCAGTCAAAGCATTCCATTTGCCAAAGGATACAGAGCAGATTATATTAGCGGATACCGTATCTCGTAAGAAACAAATCATTCCCGCGATGATGATTGCATTACAGGAGTAACGGACAGCAAAGAAGGACAGAGAGAGGGTGTGAATTATGTTAAAGATTGCTATTTGTGATGACAATGAGATCGAGCGCATGATTCTCAAGAAAATGCTACAGGGCATTTTGCAGGAAATGCATCAGGAAGTGATGTTGATAGAGTTTTCTTCTGGTGAAAAATTGCAGCGCAATTTCTCCAGAGGAGATTATGATATTATCTTTTTGGATATTCGTATGCGGGGGTTAAATGGCATTGAGACCGGAAAAGCCATTCGCCTAAAGGATGCCAGAGTGGAATTGGTATTTGCCACATCCAGCAATGAGTTTTTGCAGGAGGGATACGAGGTGCATGCGTTGGCATACCTTTTGAAACCATACGATGTGGAAAAAGTAAGGGAGACGTTTTCTTATTATTTTTCCAAAAATCAGATTGAGACTTCGGAAAATGATTTTGAGTTTTTGAAATTTTCAGTACAACAAAAGGAGATCTGCCTGCGGCAAAAAGAGATCAGTTTACTGGAATCCGAAGGGCGTATCGTTATGATTCATCACGGAGAAGATGTTTATCGGGTATATGCCAGATTATCCGAGATGGAGAACCGATTGGATATGAAGATATTTCTGCGGTGTAATCAAAGTTACATAATCAATGTGGCGTATGTGGATGGTGTGGTGGACTATGATTTTTATATGCAAAGCGGGGATATGATTCCGATTCGTAAGAGGGATAAAAAAGACATAGTACAGAAATACTATCAAAAGCGGAGTGAATTAGCGGGAACTTGACAAAACAGATTTCCTGCGATACTATATCGAATGAACACGTTGATGAGACGAGTACATGGCATGCGTGATGACAGAGAGAGATGGTGGCTGGGAACATCTTATCACAAAGCGATGGAAAACTACCTCGGAGTGACCCCAATCCGGTCCGGCAGACACCGTTATCGTCTATGAAATGAAGTTGCAAAGGTGCAAGCACTTTTGAATAAGGGTGGAACCGCGTAATAGTATGCTATCACGTCCCTTCTGGCAGAAATGCCGGAAGGGGCTTTTTTACTTTATAAAAACAGAAAAAAGGAGGAGCTTATGGAACAATTAGAACAAGTAAAAGATGTTGTCACAACCTGGTGTGGGCAAACCAAAGAAACCATGTCAGATTATTTAGAAAAACCAACCGTACGAACCAGACATCAGGTGCTTATTACAGGTTTATTATTGTTTTTTACAGGAGTGATCGTAGGATTTCTGGTTTCACCCATCAAGAAGGGGATTTCCATTTGCAGCAATAATGTGGATTCTTTTTCCTCAAATGAGGCATATGATAATGGTCAGGCAAGTAATACCATGACAAAAGAAAATAAACGGAAGAAAAGGAGAAAATAGAGATGAAAGTAACATTAAAAGATGGTTCCTTTAAGGAATATGACCAGCCGATGTCAGCCATTGACATTGCAAGAGACATTAGTGAAGGATTGGCACGGGTAGCCTGTGTCGCAGAGGTGGATGGAAATGTAGTAGATCTGCGTACCGTGATTGATCAGGATTGTACGTTGAATATCCTGACCTTTGATTCCGAGGCGGGTAAAAAGGCGTATCGTCACACCTGCGCCCATGTGATGGCACAGGCAGTCCAGACATTATATCCAGATGCGAAACTTACCATTGGTCCGGCGATTGATAATGGGTATTATTATGATTTCGATATGCCAAGTCTGACCAGAGAAGACCTGGATGCCATCGAAAAGGAAATGAAGAAGATCATCAAAAAGGGTGACAAGCTGGAGTATTATACGCTTTCCAAGGCAGAGGCAATCAAGCTCATGACAGACCGGGATGAGCCATATAAGGTAGAGATGATTCAGGAGCATGGAGAAGATGAGACGTTGTCATTCTATCAGCAGGGTGACTTCATCGAGTTTTGTGCCGGCCCACATCTGATGAGTACAAAGCAGATTAAGGCATTTAAGTTGACTTCTTCCTCCGGTGCATACTGGCGTGGGGATGAGAACAATAAAATGCTCACCCGTATTTACGGAACGGCATTTACGAAAAAAGCGGATTTGGAGGAGTATCTGGAGTATCTGGCAGATATCAAAAACCGCGATCACAACAAGCTGGGACGTGAGATGGATCTGTTCACGACCGTGGATGTGATTGGTCAGGGACTTCCTCTATTTATGCCAAAGGGTACCAAGATGATCCAGAAGTTACAGCGGTGGATTGAAGATCTGGAGGATAATGAATGGGGATATGTGCGCACCCGTACTCCATTGATGGCAAAATCTGATTTGTATAAGATTTCCGATCACTGGGGGCATTATAAAGAAGGCATGTTCCTGTTGGGCGAGGATGATGAGGATGAGAATGGTGTCAGTGCATCCGGCAAAGAGATCTTTGCACTGCGTCCGATGACTTGTCCATTCCAGTATTATGTGTATAAGGCACGTCAGAAGTCCTATCGTGATCTGCCATACCGTATGGGTGAGACTTCTACCATATTTAGAAATGAAGATTCCGGGGAGATGCATGGACTGACCAGAGTTCGTCAATTTACCATCTCGGAGGGACATCTGATATGTACACCGGAGCAGATCGCAGACGAGTTTAAGGACTGTGTACGTCTGGCAAGACATTGTTTGCAGACGTTAGGTGTGGAAGAAGATGTGACCTATCGTATGTCCAAGTGGGATCCGGAGAAGCCGGATAAATATCTGGGAGATGCCGAGGAATGGGATCATGTGCAGAATGCTATGCGGGAAATTCTGGATGATATCGGGATGGAATACACCGAAGAAGCCGGAGAGGCTGCTTTCTACGGTCCGAAGTTAGACATTCAGGCAAAGAATGTGTACGGAAAAGAGGACACTATGATTACAATTCAGTTAGACATGTTCCTGGCGGAACGGTTCGATATGTATTATATCGATCAGAATGGTGATAAGAAGCGTCCGTATATTATTCACCGCACATCCATGGGATGTTATGAGCGTACACTGGCATGGCTGATTGAGAAATATGCCGGCAAGTTCCCGACCTGGTTGTGTCCGGAACAGGTACGTATCCTGCCGATTTCTGAGAAATTCACGGATTATGCAGAGCATGTACTGGCAGAATTAAAGAAAAATGGTGTGGATGCTACGATTGATCGGCGTTCGGAGAAGATCGGATACAAAATTCGTGAGGCACGTCTGGATAAACTGCCATATATGCTGATCGTCGGTGCCCAGGAAGAAGCCGAGGGCAAAGTATCCGTCCGCAGTCGTTTTGCAGGAGATGAGGGACAGAAGCCATTGGAAGAATTTGTGGATGCTATCTGTAAAGAGATACGGACAAAAGAGATTCGCAAGGAAGAAGTGCAGGAAGAAAAGAAGGATTGAGTCATATCCGTTCCATTCTAATCTAAATTATGTTAAGCAGATACACAAACCGATCTGATGTCGGTTTGTGTATTTTTATCGGAGTGGAAGCGGATTTGCCTATTTTGTTCTCCAAGCGGAAACATACCAGCGTGAAGTTTTGATTTGCGTCGTCCAGGCGTGACAAAGGTGTTCAGAAAAGGGGGGTTATATGACAAAGATTTTATTGGTGGAGGATGATTCGGAGATTGTGAAATATTTATCCGGATTTTTGATCGAGGAGGGGTTTGCCATCGATACGGTATCTGGGCAAAAGGATGCAATGACATATATAGAAGAAAGATGCAGTGAGATAGATCTGGTGCTGCTGGACGTGTCATTGGCAGATGGTAATGGATTTGCTGTATGTGCAGCAGTGAAAGCGCAGACGGATATTCCGGTGATTTTTTTAACAGCTTCCGGCGATGAGTATAGTACAGTGACCGGGCTGGATATGGGAGCCGATGACTATATTGGCAAGCCATTTCGTCCCAGGGAATTGGTGTCCCGGATACGCAGCGTCCTTCGTCGCAGTGGCAGGTCCAAAGCTGTATTAGAATATGCGGATATCCGGGTGGATACGCTGGCTGGCACTGTACTGAAAAGCGGACAGGAGATCGTGTTGTCGGCATTGGAGTACCGCCTGTTATTAACATTTCTAGGCAATATTGGTGTAGTATTGACGAGAAACAAACTTTTAGAAGAAATCTGGGATGCGGCTGGGGAGTTTGTCAATGATAATACCCTGACGGTTTATATTAAACGACTGCGGGAAAAGATTGAGACAGATCCGGCGGATCCACAGATCATACAGACCGTGCGGGGGAGGGGATATCGATGCGGATAATGAAGCTGTTGCGCAATCCGGAGATCAAAAGAGCTGTGCTCCTCTTCGGTTTCGTGAGCATCCTGATCAGTGTTGTACTGTGGTTTTTCCTGCATGGGATAGGTCTGCTTGTGGGACTTTGCGGTTTTGGCATATATACACTGGTATATTTGTTGCTGACGGAAAGGTGTTATCGACAGATCGAAAATCTGACGAATCATTTGGACGGAGTGATGCATGGTGAGGAAGATGGTCTGTTGCAGGATTGCACAGAGGGTGAGTTGGCCATTTTACATAGCGAAATAGAAAAACTGATCTTACGGCTGCGGGAGCAGTCTGAGCAATTACAGTCCGATAAAATTTTTTTGGCAGAGTCCTTAGCTGACATTTCACATCAAATGAAAACACCACTGACATCCATTCACCTGATCTTAGAGCGGTTAAATGAACCGGAGCTGGATCGGGAGGAACGCCGCAGGATGGTTCGTGAGGTGGTGTGTTTCATTGAGCGGATCGATTGGCTGGTGTATGCGTTGTTAAAGATATCCAGATTAGATGCGGGGGCGGTGCAGTTTCAGAAAGAAAATATAGCCGTCGGTGAACTGGTACAAAAAGCAGTGGAACCCTTGGCGGTATCCATGGATATCCGGGGGATTCTGTGGGAGTGTCATATTTCAGATGCAGTTCATTTTACGGGAGATCTTAAATGGAGTGTGGAGGCGGTCACCAATATTTTGAAAAATTGTATGGAGTATACGCCAGAAGGTGGAAGGATCATAGTGGATGCAACCGAGAATGCCATTTATACCGGATTGAAGGTTCGTGATACGGGAAATGATATTCCGGCGGAGGATTTGCCACGTTTGTTTGAGCGGTTTTATCGTGGCAGCCAGCCAGCTGGGGGCGGTATCGGCATTGGTCTGTCTTTGTCGCAAAAAATTATCCAGTCCCAGAATGGAACGATCCGTGTGAGGAATCATCCGGAAGGCGGCCCGGAGTTTGAAATCCGGTTTTATAAAGGAGTGATATAGCATGGTGGGTAAGACATATCACCGGGGATGGTGATATGTCTTTTTGGTTAGGGAATGTTTATCTTACAAAATCGTAAGATTCGATTCATGCTATTGAAAGCTTTTTCGTGTATGATTATCTTATTAACCAAAGGTGACGGAAGGGAGTATGGGATGAGTTATTTAGAGGTAAGGGAACTCACCAAGATTTATGGACGGAAGCAAACCGCAGTGACTGCGCTGGATCATGTGAGTTTTTCCGTGGAAAAAGGAGAATTTGTGGCGATCGTGGGCGCCAGCGGATCGGGCAAATCGACCCTGTTACATATGCTTGGTGGTGTGGATACTGCCACATCCGGCAGTGTACTATTGCAGGACGAAGATGTATTTACCATGAAGGAGGAACGTCGCGCGATCTTTCGCAGACGCCGGGTGGGATTTATTTTTCAGGAATATAATCTGATTCCGGTGTTGTCGGTGGAAGAAAACATTAAGATGCCGGTGCGCCTGGATAAGAAGCAGATGAATCCGGCGTATTTGGAGCAGTTATTACAAATGCTGGGGCTTGTGGAACGCAGGAAGAATTTGCCGGATGAGTTGTCTGGCGGGCAGAAGCAGCGCGTCGCCATCGGTAGGGCGTTAGCCAATCATCCTTCGATGATTTTGGCGGATGAACCCACTGGGAATCTGGATCACAATACAGGTTTGGAGATCATGGCGTTGTTGAAAAAATCCGTGGAGGAATTTTCTCAAACGCTGATTCTTGTGACGCATGATGAAGCGATTGCAGCTATGGCGGATCGGATCATTACTCTGTCGGATGGGCAGATACAGTCGGATATCCGCATCAAACATGCGATATCCGAAAGGTGGTAGAGGGGCAAGGAGGCTAAGTATGAAATATTGGTTGTATCTGGCAGGACAGTATATGAAACGGCATCGAAGCCGTACCGTGTATTCTGTTTGTGGTATTATGATTACTTTCATTCTATGTTTTGCCATCTTTACTACGGGATATTCCATTTGGGACTATGCCTATCTGGTCAACGGCGGGGATCGGGCCCAACTATGGGTGAAGACGGACAATGTCGATGAGGATGGTGAGGAATGTGGACTGACTGCGGAAATGATCCAGCAGCTCCGTACGTTGGAGGAATGTGAGGAAGTCAGGAAATTATGGATACAGGATAATTCAGCCTATGATGAGGAGGTGATGGCGGCTGCCTTGCGGGGAGAGGAGATTGCAGAAGAAGATGCAGAGCCGCCCTATGTCTCGGTGGATGAATTGCAGGTAGGAGATAGCTGTTTTGTCCAAGTGGGGTTAAAGGATCTGTCGAATTTGCAGGCCAGTGCAAAATCGTTGCATCAGCAGACTGGTCTGGATATCAATGTGGATACGGAGATCGAAAGCTACCTGGGGCAGGGGGATTCTACGATGGCGGCCGCCTATCATGCGGTGGTGGCTCTCCTAGGGTCTGTCTTTGCGTTTTTTTGTATCATGATTTTACGAAATACCATGATGATCTCTGTCGTGGAGCGGATGCAGGATTATGGACTATATTGCTGTGTGGGGATGTCCAGAAGACAACTTTATCAGTTGTTAGCCACAGAGGGATTGCTGATGAGTCTGGTGGCGACCGTGGGCGGTGTTGGTTTGGGATATGGATTATTACAGGCGATTACACCGTGGCTGAATAGTGTCCTGGAACTTGAGACGTACTTTCGATTTGGGTTTTATTTCAAAGCGGTGCTATATACTACTGCACTATGTGTTGCAGTTACGGTATACTCATTGATAGAGCCTGCGCGTCAGGCTGGCAGAATATCACCCATCGAAGCGATTCATAACAATATTGTGCTGCGT
>JAUNIU010000070.1 GCA_030523265.1 Eubacteriales bacterium
CATAAAATTGCACTCGGAAAACTTGTTTTCCGGATGCAATTTATATGCATATTGCCCATGCTGCTATAAGCAGCATGGCCTTTTCACATAAAAAAATAAAGAAGTTGCGGGATGTGGCATAATCAGAGTATAATATAGTAGTTACGAGTATGTTGGAAATTTGCGTTAGTCCGATGGCGCAATGAAAACCTTATTTTGCGTCATCTGGATCAATGAGGAGGAGTTACACCATGTATATTCCATACGGAAAACAAACCATTGATGAATCCGATATTCAGGCGGTGTTGGAAGTGCTGCGTTCGGATTATCTGACGACAGGACCTAAGGTGGTGGAATTTGAGCGGAAAGTAGCAGACTATGTAGGTGCAAAGTACGCTGTCGCTGTCTGCAATGGGACAGCAGCGTTACATGTGGCATGTCTGGCAGCCGGGATCGGAGCCGGAGATGAGGTGATTACGACACCGATCACATTTGCCGCCTCTGCAAATTGTGTCTTGTATTGTGGTGCGACACCGGTATTTGCCGATATTGATCCGGTCACGTATAATATTGATCCAGCGGAGATCGAGAAACACATTACGCCCAGGACCAAGGCGATCATATCTGTGCATTACACGGGGCAGCCTTGCGATATGGATGCCATCACTGCCATTGCCAAAAAGCATCATTTGTTGGTGATAGAAGATGGGGCACATGCGCTGGGTGCAGTCTACAACGGTAGAAAGATCGGCTCGATATCCGATATGACCTGTTTCAGTTTTCATCCGGTGAAACCTGTGACGACAGGGGAAGGTGGCATGATCGTGACGGATCGGGAGGACTTATATCAACTTCTTCAATTATTCCGTAGCCATGGGATCACACGGGATGCAGAGCTGCTCACCGAAGACCAGGGGCCGTGGTACTATCAGCAGCAGTATTTGGGTTATAACTACCGGATCACAGATATTTCCTGTGCGTTAGGTACCAGTCAGATGGATAAATTAGACCATTTTATCGAACGGCGTCAGGAGATTGCCAGGCGTTATGATGCGGCTTTTGCGGGGGTCTCCGGCATTCGGATACCGATGCAACAGGAAGGCTGCCGGAGCGGGTGGCATCTATATATGATACAGACCATGCACAGAGACCGCCGGGAAGTCTTTGAGGCATTGCGGGCGGCGGGGATCGGCGTGAATGTACACTACATTCCGGTATATCAGCATCCGTATTATCAGCAGCACGGTTATGCAGAGGTGCATTGTCAACATGCAGAAGCCTTTTACAGCAGGGCAATCAGTCTGCCGATCTTTCCGGGATTGACGGAGGAGCAGCAGGATTATGTGATTGACAAAGTGTTAGAATGGTGTGCAAATGGATGATGCGGCTGTCGGGAAAAACGGAGCGATCATAAAAGTGCCATAGTTGTTTGTAAGAATGGACGCATAGAAAATATAGAAAAGGGGAATGGAAGCATGGATCAAAAGAAAATACTTGAGGTGATTAAGAAACTGGCAGTAGAAGCGGGGGACATCATTCTAAAGATTTATGAGACGGATTTTACCGTGAATTATAAAGAGGATGCATCACCTCTTACCATGGCAGATAAAAATGCCAATGCACATATCGTAAAGGGATTGGCGGAGCATTTTCCAGAGTATGCCATATTATCGGAGGAACTTAAGGATGATGGTACGAGAAGAGAAAATGATTATTGTTTCATCGTGGACCCATTGGATGGAACCAAAGAATTTGTGAAAAGAAATGGGCAGTTTACGGTAAATATCGCTTTGGCCTATCGGCAGCATCCGGTGGTGGGGGTGATCTTTGTGCCAGTGACCGGAGATCTCTATTATGCATCTACAGAGGCAGGGGCATATAAGCAGGATGGTAAGACTGGAGAGATTACCCGATTACAGGTATCCGATAAGACCCAGCAGTTGATCTGGGTGGGCAGTAAGTCCCATTCCGGCGAGAAAGAAGGGGCACTCATAGAGAAGCATAAGGATGAGATCGCAGAGGTGATTTCTGCGGGAAGTTCACTCAAAGGATGTCTGGTGGCAGAAAAGAGAGCAGATGTCTATTATCGGTTTGGTCTGACCTGCGAATGGGATACGGCGGCAATGCATTGTATCGCAGAGGCGGCCGGAGCAGTGGTAAAACAGCTGGATCATACAGAACTGCTGTATAACCGCGAGAATACGTTAAATGACAAGGGATTCTATATTGTGAATCGTGCGGAGAATGTGTGGGAATGATGGACGCTGTGGGAGACAAGTGTTTCCAGAGAAATAATTTATCCGTAAAATGCATTTGAAAAAATGATTTTATCATATAAAGTTCCCCGTCAAACTATCCGATAAATAACTTGAGTAGTTCTGAAGGATGACATTAGGTTGTTCGGCGGAACCACTTATAAAAAATTTTTATAAGAATTTTTTAAAATCGCGTAGAAACTGGCACGGGCGAGGAAATCCTCAGGAAGCAGGCCGTACACTGCTTCAGAGAGATGGATTCAAACGGAGATGTGGATATGCGTTTCAGGATTTGATGGAGGCCGTACACTCGATCATTTGCTGAAGAACCGCTCTTAGGGGCGGGGAGTGTGTAAACGCACAGGAAAGACGGGAGGCTCTGGTCCGCGGATCGGAGCTTTCCGTTTTTTACTTATTTTGCGTGCTCTGTTTTTATCAGGATGACTCGTGTTTATCGGCGAAACCATCGTTCCTGTCTGCCCTGTGTGTGTTTGCGTGAATTTTGTGCTTCTTATTGACAAGCATGTATTGAATGTATACAATAAAACATGGATTTTCAGGTTAGGAAAGGATGTCTCGCAGAGACTTTCTTTTGATGACGCGAAAATTACCATAAATAGAAAAAACATCAGATAGGTGGAGGCAGATCATGAATGATCAATATTCTCTGCGTGGCAGAGTGTTTCATAAATTACGGGAAGACATTTTGACAGGCAAATATGCGGAAAAAGAGGAACTGAAGGAAGCGGCGATCAGCAAGGAGCTGGGGGTTTCCAGGACACCGGTTCGTGAGGCATTGCGGCAGTTGGAACTGGAGGGACTGGTCCATATCGTTCCCAATAAGGGTGCTTACGTGAACGGTATTACGTCGAAAGATATTTACGATATCTATGAGATTCGTTCCTATCTGGAAGGCCTGTGTGCCAAGTGGGCATGCGAACATATCACACGGGAGCAGGTGGATGAATTAGAGGAGATCGTATATCTTAGCAATTTTCATATTCAAAAGGAACATTGGGAACAGATCTTTGCGTTAGATAACCGGTTTCATCTGCGTTTGTATGAATCCTGTGGAAGCAAGATTCTGGAGCATATTTTGTCGGATTATCATCATTATGTAGAGCGTGTCCGCAAAAATACCTTATCCTCAAAAGAACGTGCCAGTGAGGCCAGCGCGGAGCATAGTGCGATATTAGAAGCAGTAAAATCCAACGATCCGGAACTGGCAGAGAAACTGGCCAATGAGCATATCTTTAAGTCATTGGAAAATATCAAGCATCAGGGACTGACCAAGCTAATGGAGCAACACGAAGATAATTAGAGACAGCACGGATAAACAGGGGGCAAATTGGCACTGTTGTGCTAACAGTAAGGGGTATACGTGATGAAAAATTATGATCCTTATAAGAGGACGATCTTGTTTTTCGCTTCTTTCATTAATATTATTCTCATGAGTGCGCTGTTTGCATATGTATGGTACCATCATTATGCGGATACCATGTATGTCTATCAATTTTATCGCAGGGGACATTATGTGATTATCGCATTGTATGGTCTCATGTTATTATTCTTTTCTAATATGTATGGAGGTCTGAAAATTGGGCAGCTTCGGCGCATCGAAGTTATGTTATCCCAATATTTGAGTCTGTTATTAACAAATACCTTGTATTATATTATTATTTCGTTGCTGGCATTCCGGTTTGTCAATCCATTGATGCTGTTTGTATTGATGGGGGCGGAGATGGTGGTGTCTACCATCTGGAATGTGGTGGTGATCCATATTTATAACCGTATCTTTCCACCGTGGAAAATTCTGCTGATCTACGGAGGGTATTCTGCCATGGGACTGGTTCACAAGGTGGAGACCCGCAGGGATAAATATGCGATTTATGATGCGGTCAACATTGATGTGGGGATGGATGTGATTGCCGAAAAAATGAAGGATTTTCAGGCTGTGATAATTGGTGATATCTCTGCGGTGGAACGAAATGATTTGTTGAAATACTGCTATGCACATCACATTCGTGCTTATGTAGTCCCGAAACTTTCGGATATTATCTTGATGGGTGCAGACCGTATCCATGTTTTCGATACTCCGTTTCTGTTATCCAGAGGATATGCGTTGAGTTTCGACCAACGTCTGTTAAAACGAATATTAGATCTGGTGATTGCCGTGGCATTAACGGTGTTGACTTCGTGGTTGATGTTACTGGCTGCACTGGCGATCAAGATCGAAGATGGTGGTCCGGTCTTATACCGGCAGCGCAGATGTACCAAAAACGACCGGGAGTTTTATATTTATAAGTTTCGGAGTATGGTGGTAGATGCGGAAAAAGATGGTGTGGCGCGTCTGGCAGGGGAAGCAGATAACCGTATTACGCGGGTGGGGCGTTTCATTCGTGCCACCAGAATGGATGAATTACCACAGCTTTTTAACATTATCCGGGGGGATATGTCCTTTGTGGGACCAAGACCGGAGCGTCCAGAGATTATCGCACAATATCTGGAGCAAATGCCGGAATTTCAGTTTCGTACCAGAGTGAAGGCGGGATTGACCGGATATGCACAGGTCTATGGTAAATACAATACGACACCATATGATAAGTTAAAATTAGATCTCTTTTATATCGAGAATTATTCTCTTTGGATCGATATTAAATTGATCCTGATGACTGTGAAAACGATCTTGCGCCGGGAATCCACGGAGGGAATCGAGGATGGACAACGGACTGCCTGGAAAGAACAGAGCGTTACTGAGGAGACAACTGTAGAAGAATTGATTCGGGAAATCGTGTCTACACAGTCTGGAGAGGCAAAGGAGTTAAAGTGATGTCTGGGAAAGCATTATTGGTGACGAGGGTTAGTGGATTTGTACCGCAGCATGAGATGAATAATGTGAAAATTTTACAGGAAATGGGGTATGAGGTTCACTATGCCACAAATCTTCATAACGTTGTATATGGCAAGGATAACCATAGACTGGACGGAACAGGCGTGATAACCCATCAGATTGATTTTGAGAAATCTCCCTTTTCAAAAAACGTCAATATCGCTTATCGCCAATTACTGACTTTAATGCTGCAGGAGCCGTTTGATCTGGTGCATTGTCATATGCCGTTGAGTGCGGTGATCACCAGACGGGCGGCGGAAAATGTGCGGAAGCAGACGGGGAGACAGGTGCCGGTACTGTATACAGCTCACGGATTGCATTTTTATACCGGGGCACCGCTAAAGAACTGGGTGTATTATCCTATAGAGCGTCATCTGGCAAAATATACCGACCGGTTAATCCTGATCAATCAGGAGGATTATCGACGGGGGCAGCGTTTTCCGGTCCGGGGCAAGGTGGAATATGTACCGGGGATCGGGATTCCGTTGGAGGGGTACCAGCCAGTGGAATTATCCGAAGCAGAATGTGGACCGGAAAAACGATCTGTCATAGAGGCTTTGACAGGCAGAGTTCTTTCGCCGGAGACGAAAGTGTTGGTAGATATCGGCGAATTATCCAGGAGAAAAAACCATCGTTTATTAGTGGAGATGATGGCAGAGCTAAAGGATCTGGATTTGATCTGTCTGATCGGCGGAATGGGGGAGGAAGCGGAATCCTTAAAGGCGTTGATCCGCGAAAAAGGGTTGGAAAACAGAGTGTATCTGCCGGGTTATATCAATGATGTCAAACAGGTTCTGGCAGCAGCGGATTGTTTTGTGTTTCCTTCCTATCAGGAAGGTCTGCCAGTGGCTGTTATGGAGGCCATGGCAGCAGGTCTGCCCATCGTGGCAAGCAGGATTCGCGGTGTGACAGACCTGATCGAACATGGGCAGGGTGGTTATCTGGTGCGGGGCTTTGATCCGGTGGATTATGCGGTGAAGGTGAGACGAATGTTTACGGAGAAGTACGGACAGAGTGCGGTGCCTAGAAATATGCGGCGGTTTCAGATGGGTCAGTGGAATCAGCAGAGAATCAAGCGGTTCTCAAGAGAAGTTGTCGATCAGAAAATGCGTGAAATTTATGGCAGTTTGGAGGAAACCCATAATGCGGGATAAGATCTTGACAGTATCTATTGCGGCATATCAGGTGGAAAAATATTTGGAACAAACCATATCTTCCATGTTATTGCCGGAAGTGAAGGAGAAGATAGAAATACTTGTAATAGACGATGGATCCACGGATGGTACGGCAGAGGTTGCCCGGAAATTTCAGACCGAGTATCCGGATACCGTGCGATTGATTTCTCAGGAAAACGGAGGACATGGTGCAGCGGTGGAACGTGGGATCCGGGAAGCCACAGGCACTTACTTCAAAACGGTGGATGGCGATGACTGGGTGGATGCGGAGGGATTTGTGGCATTGGTGGAATATTTGCAAACGGATGACAGGATCGATATCGTCTGTACACCATACGACTGGGTTGATCATCAGACAGGCAGACAGATCAAACGGATCACAGAGCATTTTGACGGGGTAAAATATGGTAAAATATACCCTTTTGTGGAAGTGTGTGATCAGGTCTATATCAATATGCATGCCATGACCTGGCGGACGAAATTCATTCAGGAATATATGCCCCCATTGGATCATCATTGTTTTTATGTGGATGCGGAATATGTCTTGTTGCCGATACCGAAAGTGCAATCCATCGCCTTTTTGCGGCAGTCCGTATATCAGTATCGTCTGGGGACGGATGGCCAGAGCATGAATCTGGGCAATATGCAAAAGAACTATAAGCATCATGAGACGGTACTGCAGCGCATTCTGCAGGCATATGGGATGCAGAAAGATCTGGCAGCCATGGTCTGGAAACGGGGGTTTCGGGATGAAGTGGATCGTCAGGCAGCACTGTGCCGGTATCTGGCAAAGGGAGCCGCCAGGCTGGTGGCCAGCCAGATTAAGATCTATCTCAGTTTTCCGCCTTCCGGTAAGGGAAAGGCAAAGATTCGGATGTTAGAGAATCAGTTGAGACGCCAATATCCAGAGGTATATGAGGCAAACACCAACCGCGCGGTCCGTTTGTTGCGGCGCAGCCGTTATCGGTTATATTTTCTGGCGAGTCTGGCTGTCAGGCGGAAATTGACACGATAAAGACAAGGATGGTATACTGTAGCAGGTGTTTCGGAGTTGAAAGGTATTCTCTGTGAAGGAATGCATAGAGGAAATGAGGATTAGATATGCAGTTATTTATTGCGAGACTGAAGGGATTTATTCAGTATAAAGATTTGATGGGGCAGTTGGTGCTCCGGGATCTCAAACTTAAATATCGACGCAGTATTTTGGGGTATTTGTGGAGTATCTTAAATCCGTTATTTATCATGGTCATTATGGCGATCGTGTTTTCACAGATGTTTAAGCGGGGGAATATTCCCAATTATCCGGTGTATCTCATGAGTGGCCAGGTATTGTTTAACTATATGAACCAATCGACACATCAGTCCTTGGGGGCAATCGTGGGAAATGCCGCTTTGATCAAGAAAACATACTTGCCGAAGTACGTGTTTGTGGTCTCCAAGATTACCAGTGGATTGATCGACTGCGTGTTTTCTTTTGGGGCATTGCTGATTGTAATGATCTTTACACATGGTCATTTTTCCTGGTACTTGTTACTGTTTCCTTTTGTAGTAGTCCAGTTATTTGTTTTTAATATAGGATTAGGTATGTTTTTAAGTGCCTATAATGTATTTTTCCGGGATATTCAATATATTTACAATGCGGTGACGACAGCATGGCTGTATCTGACGCCGATGTTTTATCCGGTGGAATATCTGCCCGATCGTCTTCACTGGTTAGTGGTACATCTCAATCCTATGTATGCGTATGTTACACAGTTGCGCTGCCTGACGCTGTATGGTGTCTGGCCGGATGCACACATGGTATTGTATGGATGTATTGATGCGGCACTGATGTTAATCATAGGGATCTGGGTGTTTGCAAGAAAACAGGATCGGTTTATTTTGTATATTTAGAGGCAGGATGGCTATCTATATGGAGGAGAGAACGTGGAAGCGGAAAATGATGTAGTAATTAGTGTGAATGATGTGACGATACGATTTAATCTGGCATCAGAAAAGATAGATAACCTCAAGGAATATGTCATTAAATTTTTGAAAAAAGAACTGCTTTTTCAGGAGTTTCTGGCGGTGAAGGGAGCTTCCTTTCAAATCAAAAGGGGAGAGGCCTGGGCATTGGTAGGCAGTAATGGCTCCGGTAAGTCAACATTGCTAAAGGCAATCTGCGGTATCCTAAAGCCTTATAAGGGGAATGTACAGATACAGGGAAAGATTTCCCCCTTATTGGAATTGGGAGCCGGTTTTGATATAAATCTCACAGCCAGAGAAAATATTTACCTGAATGGAACGATACTGGGACATTCTATGGCGTTTATGAGAGAACATTTTGATGAGATCGTGGAGTTTGCGGAATTGCAGGATTTTCTGGATTCCCCGGTGAAGAACTTTTCTTCCGGTATGCGTGCCAGATTGGGGTTTGCGGTGGCAACCATCGTTGATCCGGATATTTTAGTGGTGGACGAGATCTTGGCGGTGGGAGATTATGCATTTCAGCAGAAATGTTTGGCGCGTATGGATAAGATGCTCAGTGGCGGCACTACCCTGTTGTTTGTATCCCATTCCATTGATCAGGTTCGCAGACTATGCGATCATGCAGTATGGATCAATAAAGGAGATATCTTAAAGATCGGTGAAGTGGATGAAGTGTGTGATGCCTATATGGCAAGTATGCAGAAGAAGTGAGGTCATGTTCCTCAGTGAAAACGTTTCGGAGTGGAGGATGATATGATTCTACAACATTTTATTTTTCCCAGAGAAGATATATGTACAGAAAATGATCTATATATCAAAGAGGAGAAGGGTGCCTTTCAGGTGGAGCAGGATGGAATCGCTCTGAACGAGAAAGGAATCTACTCCTTTTTTACGTATTTTAATAGTTTTTCCCTGGGAAAATGGATGCATTATACCGATATATCGGATCTTACTTTTTACGCCAAGATGACAGGCTCCGGCAAGGTTCGCTTGCGGCAGGCCGTGCTGCGGGAACAACAGGTGGTTCACAGGGAACTGGGGTGTGAGAAATATTCTGCGGTTGCCGGATGGGAGGTACGGCTATCTGTCCCGGCGGAGGTGACAGAGGGAATCCTGTATGTGGAAGTAGATACGGAGGAACATAGTTGTATGCAGGATGCCCGGTTTGAGACGGATACGTCCCAGAACCGACAGGTGTCCATCGCGGTGGGGATATGCACCTTCCGGAGAGAGGAATATGTCAGGAGAACATTGCAAAATCTTCGGGATGCCTTTTTTGACCAGGCAGATTCGGAGTTATATGACCGTTTGCAGGTTTATGTGTCGGACAATGGGAATACCTTGCCCTGTGAGGAGATCAGCGATACTCATATTTACTGTTTTCCCAATAAAAATGCGGGGGGTGCCAGCGGCTTTGCCCGTGCGATGCTGGAGGCATTGAAGGAGCAGGACAGGCGGCAGTATACGCATTTTCTGTTTATGGATGATGATATCACGATAGAGCCGGAAGTATTTTACCGGACGTATTGTCTGTTATCCCTGTTATCGGAAAACTATGCACATGCTGCGATCGGTGGGGCGCTTTTGCGCAAGGATCTGCCACAGATACAACATGCCAGTGGTGAGATCTGGGCAACGGATAAAGTCAGTTTCACCAAGCGGGGATATGATCTTTCCCGGGAGAAGGATTTATTAGCCAACGAAGAAATCGTACCAGTGGACTATAATGGCTGGTGGTATTATTGTACCCCATTTTCAGAGGAGACGGCGCAAGATTTACCTCTGCCGTTTTTTATTCATATGGATGATATTGAATATGGCTTGCGTTTTGCGGGGGATATCATTTATTGCAATGGGATCGGGGTATGGCACGATGCCTTTGATCACCGGAAATCCTCTGGTATGGAATATTATGATATGCGTAATCTGTTGATCATGAATGCATTGCGTCGTCCGGCGTATACCTGGAAACAGGCAAGAAAGCGTGTGTGGAAACATTTGATCTTTCAGCGGTTAAAATACAGGTATCAGGATGCGGAACTGACCATTCGGGGTGTTGCGGATTATTGCAAGGGAATATCGTTTTTGAAGACGCAGGACCCGGTTGCCTTGCATCAGGATATTATGAAGCAGGGGTATGGCTGGATAGACCAGACAGAGAGATTGAACCGCATCGAACCAGCCTGGAAAGAGAAAGAAAAAGTGGATCGCGTCATGCAGCAGTCGAAGGGGCGGAATGGACGACAGCTTTTGAGTCTCAATGGCTGGCTGCTCCCTGCGAAGAGAACGGAACAGGCAGTTCCCATGGGTGCGTCCATCGGAGCTTTATATCGGGTGAAGCATGTATTGTATTATGATCCGGAGACCGGAAAGGGTTTTCAGACAGAGAGAAAATATAAGGAACTATTTTTGTTACTTCGGGATATGTATTATGTCAGCCGTCTGTTGCGGAAGCATTATGATAAAGTGGCAAAAGAATACCGTGACAGAGAACAGGAAATTACGAATCGCGAATTTTGGGAGAAATATTTGTCCTAAGTAGAAGTGAAAAAAGCTGCCATAGTGTAGCTTTTTTTGCTTGGTTTATTTGTCGAAAAATGTTAAATTTTGTCGAAAGAGTTGTCTGCTGTAGAGTTGGTTTGGAATGTAGAATAGAAACAAGTAGAAGACCGTGAATTATTAGGTAAGATTTGTTTTGAATGTTCACCGCTTGAGCGTGTGGTGGTTGTGAAGGAGAGACGGCTTATGGCAAAATTACGAGTTAAGACATGTGATTCAAATGAAACGGTTGTTTTTGAGAAGAACTATGGGAGAATGAATAACGTTTCATTGAATCAGATTATAGTAGAGGAAGGCGAATGGATTTTATATAACGAGGATGATTTTTATGGTGTTTGTATATTGCTGTCTAAGCAGGGTGGCGCCTTAAAGAAATATGCAATAGCAGGAGCGGTAATGTTTTATATGGAAATACTGCTATAGATGGTTATACTTATGAGAATGCAGTATTGTCATGGGAGAAATCTGATAAAAATATCTGTTCCGGAGAGCTGAAATTTTATGTCAGTACCCAGGGGGAAAACGCGGCGAAGGGAACCTTTGCTTTTTCTGGATATATCTGGGAAAGCGGTGAAAAACCAGAGCAGATTAATTATTCCGGTACCATGGATGTATCATTCTTACAGCCGTGGAATGGTTATTATAAGACCTGGGTTAATGATGGCAGTCAGAGTGAATCAGGGAAAGAATTGGTGATTCAGGCTGGGAAAGACAGTGAATCTTCAAAGGTATTTTATGGTGGAACGGAGATACATAATTTTACTTATGCTGTTCCAACGATGACATGGAATGAAGGTGGCGGAAACGATACTTCAGCGGTAATCTCATTTTACGGGACGGATTTACCTGCCTTTACCGGCAAAATTTGCCAGAAAGGGGGAACGCTACCTGCAGAAAACAACTTTTTTGGTACGTATGACGATAAATACCTGTCAGAATGGAGCGGATATTATTCTTCGATGCTCAAGGAGGAAACTACATACATAAACGGACCGGAAATGATTCTTATGGGTGCTGTTGCAGGCGGTGATTCTACGTTGTATGTGGATGGAAAGGAAATTAAGAATATTTCCTTTAATAATCCAGTGATGTCATGGAATGATGAGGAGAATGATACGAATGGGTTGGTTATCTTTTATTATTCCCAGACCAATAAGCGCAAAGAATTTGTAGGA
>JAUNIU010000071.1 GCA_030523265.1 Eubacteriales bacterium
CGATGGTTCTACCCCTTCTGTCGCCGTCGGCTCCGGTACAGCCGATGGTTCTACCCCTCCTGTCGCCGTCGGCTCTGGCGTTGCAAATATCTGCATGGTAGGTGTCGGATCTGGTGTACATGCCGGTTCCGGCAACTGCATATAATCCGCCATAGATATATGCACTCGTTCCGTTTCTTTCACGATACCGTTTTTCCAGATACGGCAATAGTAATAGCCATCATATTCCGGATCTAATTCCAAACCGAACTGTATAGTCTGTCCATACAAAAAATATTCACCCGGCGCATCCGGATAGTCCGATCTATACCATAAATAACTAGCCTTCTCTGAAGCATCATTACATTGCAGCCATAACATCTGGTTTTCCACATCCCATTTTTTCCGTATCGTTTGATCCACTGCAACCTCTTCTGTGACAGGTGTGTCTTCAAATTCGATTCTAAAATCATAAGCCTCTATGAAATTACTTGTGGCAGAAGCACTCAAAGTAACCGCTTCCCCTGCTTTCGTCTGACCAACAATTCCACCAATAAATGTGATCTCTTCTCCTCTTATATTATAGAAACGGATCGTGCACAAGCGTGCATCTGGCGCATCTTCATCTACTTCAGTTTCGCCTGATACATCTTCCAGCTTGGCAAGCAATGTACTTTGACCATTCTCATGATAAAGCCAGATATTATGCATATAATATTTATCAATATATCTTTCCCTCCGAAAAGCTGCACACTTATTGATTAATTTCCCATCTGTCTGTTCTATCACATAATCCGGAAGCTCCTGATCGCCCCGAAAAAGAATTTCCTCTCTCCGATCACTCTCCACATCCACATCTATGAGAATTCTTTTCGTTTCTGCTATCTGTCCATTTTTATAGACTCTACAATAATAATATCCTATATCATCTTCTGAAACATTCTCTAACTGGTAAAAATACTGATCAGCACCTTCTATCCTTTGCCCTTTATTCGTCTCATCTGTCGTATAATACCACCGATAACTAACTTTTTCTGCCCTCTCATTGCTCATCAATGTATATGAATCTCCTGGCATCAGACATATACTTCTATTTCGCAAGGTATTGTCAATCGTATCATTCGGGAGATCCAGAGTTCCATTCCCTTCATAATCCAATGTATAATCATAGGCACCCGAATAATCCCCATTGACCTCCGCCTGAAAAATAGCCGTATCATATTGTTTCACCGCTGCAGTTGCCGCAGTCATCATGGTCATAACATTTCCATCCGGAGTCAATAATGCAATATCGACAGATAATGCTACATCCTCCGTAGTATGATATCTGCGATATCCATACGCACTAAAATGAGTAATACCTGCACTCACATATAAAGTCGCCCCATATACTATAAAATCCCCGATTTCCCTGCTATTTTCCATAGCAGATCCTTGATTATATATGATTCCATCCTTTTCCACCTTATATATATTTTCTGCTGCCATACCATTTTTAACCGAAAGCAGACATTCACATATCATGATACATACCAATATGCAAGCAATCCCTTTTTTCCAAAATTTCATAGCAATCCTCACTTCTATACAATTTTATTACAAAGAAGCAACTTAAATGTCGAACAAAACAATATAATACTACCATACTCTTTATCTTTTTGACAAATTATTACTATGGTATGTGTTGCATTACACCATGACAAAAACAGGTGCCACCATCACTGGTAACACCTGTTTCTCACTTCTTAATTCAATTCCTCTGAAAGACTAGTATCTGACTAGTTTGTGATCACTCTCTCTGTTTCCTTGTCGAATACATGGATCTTTGATGTATCAATGGCGATCTTGATCGTATCACCAGGACGTGCAGTTGTACGAGGATTTACACGAACTGTGATATCATAACCCTCAACAGTGAAGTATAAGAATACTTCCGCACCTAACATCTCGTATACCTTTACAGTAGCATCCAGTACGTTATCAGTACCAGCGTTCACATAAACTTCTTCATCCTTAATATCCTCTGGACGAATACCAAATGTTACCTCTTTGCCAACATAGCCGCCCTCGATCAGACGCTCTGCCTTAGCTTCCGGTAACTTCACTGCATAAGAACCAAATGCTAACTTAATATCATTGCCTTCCTGTACTACAACAGCATCAACAAAGTTCATCTGTGGAGAACCGATGAAACCTGCTACGAACAGATTACATGGCTTAGTATACAGATCAATTGGAGTAGCTACCTGCTGCATCACACCATCTTTCATAACGACGATACGAGTACCCAGTGTCAAAGCCTCTGTCTGATCATGTGTTACATAGATGATTGTAGCTTCCAGTCTCTGATGGATCTTAGAAATCTCGATACGCATCTGTACACGAAGTTTTGCATCCAGGTTGGATAACGGCTCGTCCATCAGGAATACCTTAGGATTACGTACGATCGCACGACCCATGGCCACACGCTGTCTCTGACCACCGGATAAAGCCTTTGGCTTACGGTCTAACAGATGCTCAATATCCAGGATACGAGCTGCATCATGTACTAACTTATCAATCTTCTCCTTTGGAGTTTTTCTCAGTTTCAAACCAAATGCCATGTTGTCATACACTGACATATGCGGATACAGAGCGTAGTTCTGGAATACCATTGCGATATCACGATCTTTCGGCTCTACATCATTTACCATGTTATTACCAATCCAAAGCTCACCCTCTGAAATCTCTTCCAGACCAGCGATCATACGAAGTGTAGTAGACTTACCACATCCAGATGGTCCTACGAAGATGATGAACTCCTTATCAGCGATGTCCAAATTAAAATTCTTTACTGCAACGAATCCATTTGGATAAGTCTTGCAGATGTTTTTCAAAGATAAACTTGCCATTTCCTATGTCCTCCTGTTTGCCAAAAATTATAGTTTCCTTGGATTGGATCTGATCTCACGCCGAATACTCATAAAGACCTTTTCATCCAACTCAAACAATCTATAGACTATGATACACTAATCCCCTTTTTTTGACCATAGCACAATTTGACAAAGAAAGTTTTTTCCTTTTGTGCAAAGCGCATAAAAATAATTTCTTTTGTTTAAATTACATTAAAACCCCTGCATTTGATTCGGGATACCATGTGCAATTTTACCAAGATCATTCTCTCTATGGCATCATTTGTCCGAATCCCTCTCCCAGAACCTCCCTCACATCTGATATCACAATAAATGCAGACGGATCCCGTTGCCGGATAATTTTTAATAATTTCCCAATCTGTCTTCGTCCTACGATACAAAACAGTGCCGGACGATCCAGTTTGCTATAAGCTCCTTTCGCTTTTAATTCTGTCACACCCCGGTCTATCTGCTGTAAAATATCCTCACTGATCTGTCTATACTGTGTTGAAATGATCATCACCTGTTTGCTGACTTTCATCCCCGCCAGAATACCATCCATAATGTGCGAGGAAAGATACACCGATACGGCTGCATAGATTGCTTTATCCACGCCGAAATACAAAGCACCCGCCAAGATCACAATGGCATCCAGCACAAATAATATCCGCGCCACCGGATACTGCGGCAAAAATTTCTGAATCAGACTCCCCAGCAAATCCGTACCACCCGTGGAATATCCCGCCGAAAACACCAGTCCGATCCCGACTCCTGTCAACAGTCCTCCCACGATGGCTGCCAGGAAAAAATCCTGTTGGGTCACAGAACATACCGGAATCAGGTACAACATCGCACTAAATATCAGGTTGGTAAGCAGCGATTTGCAAATATATTCTTTCCCCTTTAGGAAAAATCCCCATAAAAACACAGGAATGTTTAGGAGTAAATTAAATAACCATACCGGGATCCCACCTTTGATCACTCCCGTTGATAAATGTTCTAATAAAATGGACGCGCCGGAAAATCCTCCCGGCACCATCCCCAAAGGATCATAAACTATATTGATTGCCAGTGCCATAAGAGCCGTTCCCACCACCAGACGCCACAGCTCATGACACCAAAATTTCTTTCCCCACATTTTTCCTCCACTCATCCACGAATTACCTTCGTACACATATAAAAAGGATGCTGCAGTTTTATGCATCATCCTTTTTGTTTTCGTTTTCTTCTATTTGATTATTATATTGCACCACTTGCTTGCGAAATATTCGTGCCCGCACATTTTTCTTAACTTCCTGCTGTCTCACCAGTTTTTCATAAACACCGCCGAGATGCAGTTTTTTCACCCAGTCCGGCGTTTCCTTTTCCTCCGCCAGGATCAGTCCGACTACCCCTCCTATGGCGATACACAGTTTGGAACCCAACATTACCTTATGCTCCATGATCCATTGTTCCTGCATACCGGTTGGCAGATCCACCAACAACATATCAGGCATATGGCTATTAATTTCATTAATTAACGCGGCATCCTCCACTTCAGGATCATATGCGCAGGATCCCACCACGCGCAATTCCGGCTGCATTCGCTTACACCAGGATTCTAATATCCCGATCTCAGATTCGCTCTTCGCAATGATATACATACTTCTCTCTTCTTTCCAGAGATTCTCTAACATCATACCAAAGCTTTTGCAACTGACTACCATACCGCCTGCTTCCAGTACATCCACATGATATGCGCTTAATAACGCTTCCTCACCTGGCAAGAATAAATCCGCCTGCTCCACAAGTGCCCGATAGTCATCATCTTCCACTGCACGATTTAATAATTCTGTTGATGCAAAAAAGATCACATTGAGTTTGTCATCCATCAAATATTCGTTCATCTTCTGAATAAAGATGTCATTGGTCATCATATCGACATCTATATCCATAATCTTCACTGAAGTTTGCATGTCACCATCCTATCGTTACTTATTTGCATCGGCCGTTCCGACTATGATCTCAATATCATAACCTTCCTCAACCATACCGACAGTTACTGTAGGATTCTTAAAATATTTTGCCAAATCCTCGCCCTGCCCCTCTTTTTTCACGATAATCTTTGTTTTTGTCAATGTCTCTTTTGTATAATCACCGATTTCCGCTATTGTATACCCCTTTTTCTGTAATTTTTCCTGCATTTTGCCAGCTAATCCATTGATCCTGCTGCCATTTAAAATCAAAATCTGTAATCCCTTAGAACTAACCGCTTTGGTGGTTTTTTTCGTCTTTTTCTGCTTAGGCTCCGCCGTTGGCGACGGCGAAGGCGATGCTACCGCTTTCTGCGTCGTGGTCAGATCCTGTGCCTCTGTATAAGTGGTCTCATTGCCAATTAATTCCTTCAAGAAAGATTTTGCTGCTTTTGTATCAACCTCAAACACTTTATCTCCATTGTATGCCCCCGGGATGCCCCAATAATGGAACAGATTGACATCCATCTTCTCATAACAATCCAGATATCCCCACTTATTATACACGGTCAGATTGGAATTTACACGGTCATACAATTCTTCAATAAAATCTTTGATCTTATTCTGATCTCCCTTAATATCATTTAACTGCGTAGTAAACTCCGTACTGGCAATGGAAATATTCATCTTCGTCTTGGCATTTTTACTGGTCTTGACCGGCTTTGGCGTGGCACCCGTCTCCGGATCTGCCGTTGGTTCCGGCGAAGGGGAAGCCGTCTCCTCTGCTGTCTCTGTCTTTTTATAGCTGACTTTTACCTTAACCTCCTGGCAAAAACTCTCATAGGTTTCTGTATCCAGCACCGTATAATAGCTCAGTTCCGTTCCGATCATCTTTTGCACAATCAACAAGCCATACCCATACGCATCATCCTCATTCTCAAAATACTGCTTCATTTTGTTTAAGCGGATAATCTGTGGAATTTCATCATTGATCGTACACAATTTCCGGTACATCGTGGTGGGAATCGTATAATCATTTTTGGTTGGGATCGTAATATAATCCATATTATAGGTCTTGGTGTTACAGATTTCTACCATCATGTGTGTAATCTTATTGTTTTCATCACAAACATAGATCAGATTTTTGGAAATCTCATCGACCTGCGCTTCCTGCTTTATTTCCTCTAAGGTATCCTGCTCCGCCTTTTTCTGCTGCTGCACCGCATCCTTAGACAAAAAATAGTAAGAAATCTTATAGCTTACAAAACCCACTAATAATAACACGCAAATACTAAGTAAAGATTTCAAAAGATTTATCCCAAAAAATTTTAAAATATGTTTCTTGTCATTCTTCATCTTAATATCCTTCCCGCTTTCCAGAAATTGGACATACAAATGCCATATTGTCCAATTATAACAAAAAATAAATTCTATGTAAAGACTTTCCACTTGTGTTATGATGATATACAAAGGAAAATGTGTGGCCGGTTTGCAGTTCAACCCGCTATCACAAGGATTGATTACGAAAAAGGAGACGGAACTATGAATACTAAAACCGCAGTAATCACAGGTGCCTCCCGTGGCATCGGTCGTGCTCTGGCACTCCATCTGGCAAAAGCAGGCTATGATCTGGCGATCTGCGCCCACTCCAGAACCGATTCTCTGGCTGAAGTCTGTCATCAGGTCACAGCACAGGGGAGACGCTGTGTCACCTATCTGGGAGACATGGGAAATGCCGCCAGTGTACAGGACTTCTTCGGTCTGATTCTGCAGGAATATCCCACCATTGACGTGTTGATCAACAATGCCGGAATCTCCTATGTGGGGTTATTACAGGATATGACCGATGACCAATGGGATCAGATCCTGCACACGAACCTATCATCCGCCTTTTATTGCTGCCGCCAGGTCATCCCTGCCATGCTGTCACAAAAAAGAGGACATATCCTCAATATATCCTCTGTATGGGGCAACGTAGGTGCATCGACAGAAGTTGCCTATTCTGCCACCAAAGGCGGCATCAATGCTTTCACCCGCGCTCTGGCAAAGGAACTGGCACCCAGCCATATCTGCGTCAACGCCATCGCCTGTGGTTATATCGATACGGATATGAACGGGCACTTAAACGAGACGGAAAGGCAACAGCTCTGTGATGAAATCCCGGCGGGACGTCCTGGCACACCAGAGGATGTCGCCACACTGGCAGTCTCTATACTGCAAAACTCCGATTATCTCACTGGTCAGATTATCTCACTGGACGGGGGATGGATATAAACTACAATTCCCGGTGAAATTTGCGTGTCTCTACGATTTCCTGTGGAATCTCGATACCATCCTTTTCCCATACACGGAACTTCAGATCATATTCTTTCTGCTTCTTTCCGTTTTCACGATGAAACCTTGCCATGGCATCCCGAAACAGCGGCTGATCGGCAATTGATTCCCGAATCTCACGGGCAAACGGACAATAGGTTGCCATGATCTCGCGCACAGGTTTGCTCAACATCATGCCACCTCTCGCCTCATGCCGGATCCAATTCATATAATCCACCACAAATACTTCTCTGGTATTATTTCTGCATTTCTGTATCTGCAACTTTAATTTGTCTTTGCGTTCCTCGGATAATTCTCTGTTTTTGCGATAAAACTGGATAAAATCACTATACTCACTGGTAAGGGATTTGATCTGGATATTATTCCAGGAAGCCCCCTGCATCGTGCGGCACAATTCCCAACGGAATCTGCCAAACAACCCAATCATTGTAGGTTCCAGTTCCCCTTCAAAGAATAACGGCAACAGAAATCTTCCCTTGGAATTGCGCCTGCGACCGCTCAATTCCTGCCACATCAGGCCCTTAGAACCACACCCTGGCATCACGACCACATCCGGCACCACTTCTTCCATGATGTATTCCTTTTTATTGCCCCATTCTCCCTGGGTATACAAGATTTCCCGATAAAATACGGAATAATCGATCTGACGCAGTTTCCGTGTACATGAACTGATCTTATCTTTGGACAGATAGGAACGGGACAGCGATGACATACATCCTTCCGTATACAAAAACGGTACAAAGATGGCAGTCTGTCCACTCAACAGACGATGATTGCTTCGGAACATATTTTGAATCTCATAATGCAGCTTTGCACCCTGATCCTGTTCCATCTCCCGTAATTTTTCGGCAGTAACTGCGCCTGATTTCTTCTGTTCCCGAAGATATTCCTGATAATCCTGGTCAAATTCGTTTTTGGAAGGCTCCTTCTCTCCCGAACAAATCGCGGTCAGCCATTCCTTCATATCATACACATGACAATCCCCATGATTCTGAGCATTCCGGTCAAAACTCAACAGTTCCTCCCGCAATTCCTCACTCAACAGACTCTCGCTGATATAGCCATAGCGCAGAAACAGATCAATCACCAACGGACTCTCCCCATCTCTGTGATAATCCCGCAGAAAGACTTTTTCATACAGATCATAATAAATTTTCATAATTCCCCGGCGCAGGGTACGTACATCATCATCCGTAGAAGCTTTGTCCGGCAATTCCTCAAACTGCCGGATGAAATCGCGGAAATCCTGCTCCTTGTCTGGATCCAGTTCGGCTTCTGCCAGAATCTGATCCAGCGCATTATCCAATTCCTCCAATGCGGCAAAATCATTTTCTACCAACGCAAATTCCACCATATCAGACTGACCACCCGCGGATTCTCCATGGTTCAGGAGAGAAAAATATTGCTCTTCCATAGCATTATGATCAATTTGCATATCTACGGAAGCTTTATCATATAATGTTGCTTCCAGTTCATTGATTTGATCAATGATTCTATCAAATAATGCCATACTTTCCTTATCGCTGACATCCATGTTTTGTAAAGAACCCGTCAAATTCATAGATGCCTGATACAAATTCTTGGAGGACAACATCAATGGCTGCATCAGTCCCTGCAAATATTTTGCATCTGCCTCACACAACTCCAAAAGCGTCCGAACCAGTGTGATCTGTTCCATCAAATGATACTTGACGATCACACCCGAAGTGGCATAAAACGCCTTTTGAATCTCTGGTTTTACACCGGCACAGGCTTTATAATATTCGATCTGGTCCAAATTCACCGTATCCGAATGAACCGGCGCATCTAGCTGGTCTATCGCAGCAACCACCATCTGTTCGGTGCCATGCTCCCGGCATAATGTCTGATAATCCTGATACATTTCGACTATCTGCTGATAGGTATGTTCTGACTGTTCTTCCAAGCTCTGATAGACCGCACCCAGACTGCGAATATATTTATTCATGGCAGAGACCATCAATGGGCCATACTCCTTATTCGCACCCAGTATCGCATCCAATGTCTCCGGCAGATTCACCCCCGCCTCAAATATGTAAACCGCAGAATTTGCCTCGGCCGTATAAGTCACACCATAGGAATACCCCGGCAAATCGCAGATCCCCAGAAAATGCCCGGAACCGATCTCCAGATTCACTCCCTCTGCATGAACTCTGATTCTCCCTTTTAATACTAATCCCACATAGACAGCGTCTTCTCCCTGCACAAAGATATCATCGCCCTTGATGATCTGATTCACACTGCCTTTCTTAAGTTCTGCTTTCAATCCCATTCCTCCTATATAAAAAATCCGTGCATCCTGCGTTGTATCCATCGTCAGCAAACGTTACCTCTGCAGTTAACTCGGCCCCGGCTACCTCGCGGCACACGAGAGGTCTCACTTAGTGCTGCTAGGTTCCCCTCCTGACACGGTTCATGAGTTCTCATTGCGCAAGACCAAAGCGTCATCGCCACTTACAAAGGGCGGCTTTGCATACCATAGATCCGAAACAGAACATCACCCCTGCTATAGCGGATTGCAGGTACAGGGAACCGCTATCTCCCCGGCTAGCACGGAAATCTTATGACATGTTTTGCTACTGTCTACCCTAGACAGCGTGGGTTTATTATATCGGTTGATGCCCTCTCTGTCAAGTTTCCACCGCCGCGAATCACATCCCTGCACGACCCTGTTCGTCCATCTCTGACAATTTTTTCTGTGCTTTCTTGCGCTGGCGTAATGCCTGAAAAAAATCCTGCATCATCGTCTGGCATTCCTGCTGTAGTATTCCTTCCGTCTGCATCACCTGATGGTTGAAGCGCTTATTTTGTAAAATATTTAATACGCTGCCTGCACAACCAGCCTTCGGATTCATAGTCCCGATCACAATCCGGGGAATCCGCGCCTGTAATATAGCACCGGCGCACATAGGACAAGGCTCTAACGTCACATACATAGTACAATTCTCCAGTCTCCAATCCCCCAGTTTACGACTGGCTTTACGGATAGCCATCAACTCCGCATGCGCCAATGTACTACCCTGCGTATTGCGTCGGTTATACCCCCGTGCTATGATCTTGCCATCCTGCACAATCACACAACCGATGGGAACTTCCTCCAATGCCGCTGCCTTCCGCGCCTGTTTGATCGCCTCCCGCATGAACCGTTCTTCTTCCATCCTGTCCTCCATTCCGACGCACATTCGCCGAACTTTGCCCCCCACCCAAATCAGGTTTTTCCTAATTATAGCGTCTTTTTCTCATATTGTAAAACATATTCCATGCTTTTATGAAATAATAAATAAAATTCTCAAATAGGGTGCTTGCTGACGGAGGAATCCGGTAAAAGAGGTTGCCTTTTCGCCTTTTTTCCGCTAATCTAAGAAAAGGTGCTGCCGCACCTGTACGCAATTGGAATAAAATGTCAACCGTTTACACGAATGCGATATTCGCACTTATGACACACGAATCACAATGGGGAAATTATGCATACAATCTATCGAACTAACCGTATGAACCTGCGGGTATTACGTCCGGGACAGGAGGATGTTGTCCTATATTTTTATGAGAAAAATAAGAATTTTTTGGAACCTTTAGAACCGACCAGACCAGAACACTTTTATACGATGGGCTATCAGCGTTCTAATCTGGTCTGTGAATATAATTCTTTTGCAAAATTACAATATATGCGTTATTGGCTGTTTCTGCCGGAAGACCCATACCATCCACTGGGCAGTGTCAGCTTTAGCAATTTTCGGAAAGGTGCTTTTAGCAGCTGCATGGTAGGGTATAAACTGGATGAACAGGCATGTCATCAGGGCTACATGTATGAAGCTTTGTCCTGTCTGCTGCCCGAACTAAGCCAGAGCTGCCATCTGCGACGCATTGAAGCTATGGTATTGCCAGAAAACACAGCATCGATCCGTCTATTGGAACGACTGCATTTCATAAAAGAGGGATATCTTCATTCTTTTGCCCAGATCGGGGGAGACTGGCGCGACCATCTTCTTTATACCTATCTGAAGTCATAGGGACAGCGGCATCATCCAATACCCAAATGCCCCCATGCAATGTCTGCCGGTACAAATGGAACGAAACTGCGGAAAACCAAACTGTTCTGCCTGCCTGCGGTCTCTCTCGCTATATATTCCCGGTATCCCCAGAGCATAATGATGTTCCCCGGTCTCTAAGAAAATCAAATGCCTATAACCATAGTATCCCTGCAATAGAAATTGATTATTTGCCAAATGCCATAACTGCATAGGCAGACACCCCAGATCCTGTGGCTCGATCCGCACGCAAGCATGACTGGCATCGTCTGGAAATGGACGCATAGAGGGAAAGGTCATCAAAATACGTTTCCCATAATCTGTTGCTTTGCGTTTAAATGGGCAATTACCACAAACCGTCCGGGCTTCCATCTGTTTCCTCTTCTGCCGGTCTGTAGCAGATTTTCGCATTTGACCTGCATCATTCAGCGTTTGCTCCATCGTATGAATCAGCGGTGTTGCTTCCGTTTTATCGGTGCGTTGGGGCAGGGCGGCTCCTGCAATTTCCTGCTGAGATTCTGAAATTTGCCGGGAAGTTCCTGCGACATTCTGGGATGACCCTGCCATTTGTCGGGATGCCTCTTCTCCCTCCCAAGATGGTCTTTCCATTTGCCGGGTTGCCTCTTCTCCCT
>JAUNIU010000314.1 GCA_030523265.1 Eubacteriales bacterium
CAATTCTCACGGATAACCATAATATAGTATAGTGGTATGATGAATGTCCCGAAGGGGGATACACGAACCGTAATGCGGCATCGCAAGAAAATATTAGAAAAGGAATGTAGAAAGATGATAGTAAAAAATGTAATTGATATGATTGGAAACACGCCTCTGGTTTCTCTGGAACAAATGACAGGATTACACATTTATGCCAAGGCAGAATTTTTAAATCCTGGTGGCAGTATCAAAGACCGGGTCGCAAAAAACATGGTGGAACAGGCAGAAAAAAGCGGAAGATTAAAGCCTGGCATGACTATTGTAGAACCTACTTCCGGTAATACTGGTATCGGTTTGTCTTTGGTGGGGGTGCGCAAGGGATACCGGGTTATCATTGTGATGCCGGAAAATATGAGCGAGGAACGCAAAAAAATCATCAGGCGGTTAGGGGCAGAGCTGGTACTGACACCGGCGGAACGCAGCATCGACGGATCGGTACAAAAGGCGGGAGAGATTCTGGCAGAACTGGGCGCGAAGGGATTTATGCCGCAGCAGTTTACCAATCCGAATAATCCTGAGATTCATTATGAGACAACAGCACCGGAAATCTATACCCAATTAGAGGGGCATGTAGATATTTTTGTCTCGGGTCTGGGAAGCGGCGGGACATTGCAAGGCATCGGAAAATACTTAAAAGAAAAGAATCCGGATTTAAAAGTGATTGCGGTGGAACCTAAGAATGTATCCGCGTTATTGGGGCATGAACCGGGATTGCATCAAATTCAGGGGATCGGTGATGGATTTGTGCCGGATGTGCTGGACACCTCCCTGATTGATGAAGTCGTGGAGGTGTCCGATGAGGATGCGATCCAGACCACAAGACAGTTGGCACAGGTACAGGGCTTACTCTGCGGTACTTCTTCCGGTGCGAATGTGTGGGCGGCGATGCAGATGGCGGAGAAATTCGGCAAAGATAAGGTGATTGCCACGGTGCTGGCAGACCGTATGGAGCGGTATTTTAGCACCGGTCTGCTGGACTGATGGAAGGAATGGATATCATTGTGAGGTTAGGAGGGAGTGTATGAATCGGAACCGGATACATAAGATGATGAAAAAGATAGGATTGCCTTTGTTTTGTAGTGTGCTGCTGTTATCCTGTGTCAGTTGCGGCAATATCAAAAAGGTGGAGAAAACCACCAAAAAAGTGGAGGTATCGGAGGAGTCTGCGGAATTATCCGATACGGAGATTTGTGGGGGATACGATATATGAGTTAGACGGGTATATCTATGCCTACACAGAGGGTGGAAAAGACCACAAAGTGATAAGTTTGATGCGACTATGGTTCCTTCGTATCAAGTTGTGAATCTGGAGTTTAAGGGATAACAAATTCTATTGGCTTCTGGATCAAAATTTATTCATAAAATTTACTAAATTATAGTGAAAAATACAGCGGGATTTGTTATAATAATACCCAAGATAAATAGGAGCGGGAAATACATAAAACCAGAAAGGGGTTCTTAACATGCAAACATCTAAACACAGCCGCCTCGCGGTAGTAGCTACATTGCTTGTTGCCTGCATCTGTATCATATTCAATCTTGTTCTGTGCATACAAAATATTACAGCAAAATCTGATACAGTTGTGTTATCCATTATTCAATTTGTGATCGTACTGGTCACCTGTATCCTGGCGATGATCGTGGTGAAATCCATGGATAAAAAACAGTCAGCACAAATGGAGTCTACGAATCGCAGACTGAATAATTCTCGTGCAGTGACGCAGCAAATTATGGCTTTATCGGAGAAGTTAGCCAATAAATATGATACCGCCAGAGACAAAACCGCAGAATTATCACA
>JAUNIU010000072.1 GCA_030523265.1 Eubacteriales bacterium
AAGAGTGCCATAATTAATTTTGTGGTAGTCAGGGTGATACTGACAGAGATCAGGTTAGACAATAATTTATTTTTCCTGGGTGACTGGATGGAGAGGGCAGAGACTTTTTTCCCAGTAATCTGATATCGGATAAACTGGTATACCACATAGATATTAGAACCCACTTCTCCCACGACCAGACCCCAGACAGCCACGATACATCCCTGCTTGGGGGACATGGGGTATAAAAATAGGATGAGAAATACAAACCCTAGACGGCACAGTTGTTCTACTACCTGGGTTGCGGCTGGTATTTTGGCATCCTGTATCCCATAGTAGTAGCCATGGAGACATGCTGTGATACCGCAGAAAGGAAACAATAGGGATAAAATGCGCAGATATGGTGTGCAACTGGGTTCCAACAACAAATAAGTGGCGATCGGCTTTGCAAAACTTTGTACGAGGAATAAAAGCGTACAGGACAGACAAAGTGAGATCCCCATACCATACGACAATATTCTTTTTGCTTTTGGACAGACGTGGTTCTGTCCATTTTTTTGTACAGTACCGGAGGTGGCACAGGAGGAGGCGATGATCTGGGAGATGGCAGTCTGTATTCCGGCACCATAGATGGTAAAGGCGATCCCATAGACCGGGAAGATTAATTGATAGGTTCCCAGCAGGGAAGCACCCAGACGGTCTGCTAAGAAGATGCGGTAAAAGAATCCCAATATCCGGGTGATAAATCCAGCGATGGTCAGGATCAGAGTTCCCTTGACGATTTTATTTTGGAGGAATTGCATGGCTTCACCTAATGAATGTTACCTTAGAAATATAGTATGGGAGAGTTTGATAAAATATGCACGTAAATGGCGTAGAACCCCGGAATGGGTTGTTGCATAGAATAAACTGAGATGGCAGTTCAATAGGAGGAGGCAGTGATGGAAGAAAAACGCATTTATATGGATAATGGGGCTACTACTGCTGTAGAACCAGAAGTGATAAAAACGATGCTGCCATGGTTTACAGAATGGTATGGTAATCCATCCGGTTTATATGAATTTGCCGGAAAAAGTAAACAGGCGGTGGAGCATGCCAGAGAAGTAATTGCACAAAGCATCGGGGCAAAACCGGAGGAAATCTATTTTACCAGTGGCGGCACCGAAGCAGATAACTGGATTCTGAAGGGAAGTGTCTGCCAAGGGGGTTTTGCCAAGGGGAGACATATCATTACTTCCAGCATTGAGCATCATGCAGTTTTGCATAGCTGTGAATTTCTGGAGCGCATGGGTTGTGAGGTGACCTATCTGCCGGTAAATGAACTGGGGCTCATTGACCTGCAGCAGTTGGAGCAGGCGATCCGGCCGGAGACTGTGTTGATCAGTATTATGTTTGCCAATAACGAGATCGGCACGATAGAACCGGTATATGAGATTGGTCAGATAGCCAAAAAGCATGGGATTCCTTTTCATACCGATGCGGTGCAGGCTTATTTGCATGTTCCGATACAGGTGGAGAAATTGGGTATTACAGCTTTGAGTGCCAGTGGTCATAAGTTTAATGGACCGAAAGGGGTAGGGTTTTTATATCAAAGAGGGAACAAACCTGGAGTCATTCATGCATGGCGGTGCACAGGAAAAAAGAATGCGTGCCGGTACCGAAAATGTGCCGGGTATCGTGGGCATGGGGAAAGCGGTGGAGCTGGGGATGCAATACATGCAGCAGGATATGGACTATGTGAAGGAATTGCGGGAGTATATGCTGCATAAGCTTTTTCAGGAGATTCCGCTTTTATATTTGAATGGTTCAGCCAGAGAAAGACTTCCGGGGAATATCAATATTAGTCTGGATTATGTAGAGGGAGCCTCCCTGCTTGTTCTGTTAGATATGGAAGGGGTTTGTGCTTCTGCCGGATCTGCCTGTACCGCCGGAGACCATAGTATTTCCCATGTGTTAAAGGCGATCGGTTTACCGGAGGAATTGGCAAGAGGTACGATTCGTTTTACGCTGGGACCGGATAATACGAAAGAGGAAGTAGATCAGGTGGTACAGTATATGAAACAGTTTGTGCAGGATCTCAGAGGATTTTCCGAGGAATATGATATCAGACAGGAGCCGGGTGTGGAGTAGTGTACACCCGGACCGAAGATATCGCAGAGGTTGCAGCAGCAGATCCCGACGTCAGGGAGATATGCACGATGCTGCCATCATGATTCCGTCACGGGAAGCATTTTGGCATTGCGGTCACTAAATTCTGTATAATACCGTAGTCCGCACTGGAGGAGCAGGGCGGGAATCCTTGCAAACTGATAGCCCAGATGTTTTTTCTCATGTGCATCCGAGCCAACGGTAATGATCTCCCCGCCCAATTCGTGATATCTGGATAGGATCCATTCATGGGGATTGGTATGTCCCATGCCGTATTTCAGTCCGGCAGTATTGACTTCAATGCCCCTGCCACGTAGTATGATCTGTCGCAGGATTTCATCGATGATATCGGCAAATTCGTGGCATTGTTTCTCCAGATAGGCATCGGTACTGCGCCCTTCCTGCTTTAATTGTTTCATGGTGGGAGTATAGCGCAGAATATAGTCCAGATGTCCGTAGACGTCATAGTCAAAGGGGAGAAGGGTGTTTTTCAGGGTTACTTCATAATAACGGCGGATGGCAGTTTTCTCCTCGGATCCCTCCCAAAATACCGGATAATATGGGTCCATATCATCAATCAGATGTGTCGAGCCGATTACGAAGTCAAACGGAAAGGATGCCGTTAGTTTCTGACATTCTTCTATGACATCGGGTTTGAGTCCCAATTCCACACCCTGACGGATCTCCAGCATGGGAAAATGAGGGCGTGCCGCCTGAATTTCATCCAGATACTTTTGGGCATCAAATAAATAGATCATGCCCGGTTCAAATTCCGGGAAACCATAATCCATATGATCGGTGAAACAGATGGAGGAAAAATTTAATTTTACTGCCCTTTGTAGCATTTCATACATGGATTCCTCTGCATCGGCAGAATAAGAGGTGTGTACATGGTTGTCGGATCGGATCATTCGTCTACCTCCTGTATTCCTGTAATATCCGTGGAAATATTCATGGAATAGTTGGTGTAATATACCACAAAGCCCGGTTTACTTCCGTTTGGTTTCTTGATATGTTTCTTTTGTATATAATCAATCTCTGCTTTGCCCTGATCTTTCGCCTTGGAATAATAGGCAGCCAGTCTGGCTGCTTCTTCAAACGTGCGGTCCGGCAGTTCTTTTCCCTCGGTTTTGACGATGACGTGGGAGCCGGCGCTGGCCTTGGCATGGAACCACCAATCGTTCCCCGTGGCAAAATGAAAGGTCAGTTCATCGTTTTGATAGTTATTTTTGCCCACATACATATGAAAACCATCCGAAGAAATATAATGAAGAGGTTTGCTTTTTTCCGTTTTCTTTGGATTCTTTTTGCCGGAACTGTGTTTATGCATATATCCATATTCGGTCAGTTCCTGTTTGATTGCAGTCAGATCGCTTTCCTGTCTGGCGATATCCAGCGCATTACTGATGGACTCCAAATGTTTGATTTCCTCCTGGGTTTCCGCGATCTGTACCGATAGTGCCTCATAGGTGCGCTTGAGTTTCGCATATTTATCAAAATACCGTTTGGCATTTTCCATGGCATTTTTCGTGTCGTCCAAGGGGATGGTGATGGGTTCCCCGGTATAATAATTATCGCAGGTCAGCTTCTTTTCCCCACCCTTCAGTTCATAGCCATAGGTGGTCAATAGTTCTCCATAAACCTTGAATTTATCCCGCTTCCCGGTATCCTTTAACTGTCTGCTCTGAAGATCATACTTTTTGTGGCTTCGTTCCAGGGCAGTGGTGGTAATCCTGCGCAGATCCGAAGATTTTTGATGGATACGGGAGAGGATCTCTTTGGTGGCATAGTATTCCCGCAGCATCAGGCTCACCTGATCAAAACGACGGTAAGTATAGTCGGCAGACTGTTCATATCCGGTCAGGGCGATGCTGGAAAATTCCACAGGCATCTGATCTTGGTAATAGATGGTGGGAGTAAATTGTTTCTCCTGCACTTCCTCCATCATGCGGGAAAAATTGCGATATAAGTGCAGTTTTTCCATCTCGGAAAGTGCCTCTGTGCTGTTTCTGTCGGTCAGAGATGCCCGGTAGAGCAGTTCGGCTGCTGCTTGTGGGCTAAATCCCGTCAGAGAGGTGTATAATGCCTTGGCTGGCGGGAGTGGTTTGGCTAACACCTTATGGATAAAGGTGTCTTCTTCGATTGTATAGGGATCTGCTTTATCCTGTGTGTTGGGGATAAAATATGCTCTGCCCGGCAATACCTCCCGCACAGAACTTACTAACAGGGAAATATGTTTGATGCTGTCGATGATGGTATCGTCATCGTCACAAAAAATAATATTGCTGTGCTTGCCCATAAGTTCAATATAAAGGGATTTCGTGCAAAGATCCCCCATCTCATTTAAGTGTTCCAGGGACATGCGGATCACACGTTCCAGTCCTAATTGTTCGATGGCGGTTATACGGCAGTTATTTAAATGTTTTCGCAATACCATACAAAAGGTGGGTGCCTGCAGGGGAGAATTTTTATTTTCCCCGGTGAGATAGAGCAGGGGGAGACTGGGATTTACGGAAATGACCAGGCGGTGCTGGCTGCGCACGGTTTTTCCCTCCTCGTCCTGTCTGCTTTGTTTTATTGTCAGGAGAAGCTCGTCCTTCTCCGGTTGCGCGATTTTGGTAATACGCCCTCCGGTCAGGGTTTCCGCCAATTCTTCCACCAGATTCGCGATCACCATTCCATCTAAAGCCATGAGTATCCTCCTTGTTTCTTAAATTTTTCTAAAATCTTACATAATTCTATCATAGATGGCATAGAAAATGTTGTCAATTTAAAAAACTTATGATAAATTACTTTATGTGTTTTTTAGAAAGTAGAGGGAGATACGGTGTTACGTTTTATTTATGTGATTGTGATGCATATCCATCGAATATGGATGATTCCGTTGATGGGATATTATGCAAAGCATCCGGAAAAGTACTCAGAGAAATTTCGATATGAATATGATCGTCATGCGATACATTTGATGCAAAAGAGAGGGAGAATACATACGGATGCCTATGGTCTGGAAAATCTGCCGCAGGAGTGCGGCTATGTGATGTTTGCGAATCATCAGGGGAAATATGATGCTTTGGGAATCATGGATACCCATGACAGTCCCTGCTCTCTGGTGATGGATGACGCCAGATCACATATTCCGCTGGTACAGCAGTTTGTGGATCTGGTACAGGGAAAACGATTGAAATTGGATGATGTACGCCAGGGCGCCAGAGTGATTCGGGAGGTTGCCGGCGAAGTGAAAACCGGGAGAAAATTTATTATTTTCCCGGCTGGTGGTTATGCACACCGCAATGGGAACTATGTGGATGCATTCAAACCCGGCTGTTTTAAGAGTGCCATGCGGGCAAGGGCACCTATTGTACCGGTGGCAATCGTGGATTCCTGGAAAGTGTTTGATCTCAATTCCCTGCGCAGGGTGAAGACACAGGTGTATTATCTGAAACCACTTGTCTTTGAAGAATATCGCCATATGAAGTCTGTGGAGATCGCAGAGCTGGTCTATCACCGGATTTGTGCTGCGGTACAGGCAGCGGAGGCGGGTCATCCAGAGATCGCAGTGCAAAAATAAAGATGACAGAGTAGTCGGGCCAGATAGCTGGTGCCGGCTTCTTTTATTTCCTGGGATGCGGTCAAAGGAACGTTATAGATCAGTGTGTCTCCCAGATAATACTGTTCATAGCCGATGATATCTCCGGAGCGGACAGGGGCGGTCACCGAGGCAGGCAGATCATAACGGACATCCAGAGTGTCCTGGGCAGAGAGGTAGAGGGAGGAAAGTTCCTTTTGGACAGTACGGTTCAGATGTAATTCGGTTTCTGTCCCGTCTTGAATCGGGATCGTGGGC
Source organism: Eubacteriales bacterium (assembly GCA_030523265.1). Taxonomy (GTDB): domain Bacteria; phylum Bacillota; class Clostridia; order Lachnospirales; family Lachnospiraceae; genus Butyribacter. The sequence continues at coordinate 5,972 of JAUNIU010000072.1, forward strand.
AGGGCGGGTTTGTCTGGCAGAGATGCCCGCGTGAAATTTTGAAATCCATAGTCCATCAGCTTGCGGGTATCGGACCATTTGTATGATTTATGTGGTGGCCAGCCGCAGGCAAGTACGCTGGAGATCAGAGTGGTGTCACCCCGTGTGGCAGCACCGCAAAAGCAGTATCCGGCATTGCCGGTGAATCCTGTTTTGATGCCAATGGCCCCATCATAGCTGTTGAGGAAGGCATCGTGATTCGTGGCATGAAATGACCTTTTCTTATTAATGCTGGAAAAAGAGTGGGATGGGGTGCAGATCAATTCACAGAAGGTTTCGTTTTGCAGGGCGTAAGCGGCGATAAGACATAGTTCTTTGGCAGTGGTATAGTGCTCCGGGTCATCCAGTCCATTGGGAGTGACAAAGTGGGTATTTACCAGGCCCAGTTCTTCTGCCTTCTGATTCATGAGGGCGGCGAATCCCTCCACGGAGCCGCCGATATGTTCCGCGATGGCTACAGCGGTATCGTTATGGGATTCCAACATCAGGGAGTAGAGCAGATCCTTGAGGAGAAAGGTTTCTCCCGCATAAGCATTTAATTGCACGTCTGGCATGGAGGCGGCGTAGGAAGAAAAAGTTACTTCATCCTCCAGATTACCGTTTTCAATGGTCAGGATACAGGTCATGATTTTGGTGGTGCTAGCCATGGGAAGTGGTTCATTCTCCGCTTTGCCAAATAATACCCGTCCACTGTCGGCATCGATCAGACAACTGGCTTTGGCAGACAGAGATGACGGTGCTTTGGCATTGGAGGTGACACCCAGACTGTCGGCAGTATAGTGCAGTTCCTGTGGTTTGCTTTGCAGCTCTGTGGTTTGTTCCATTACATAAGGTGCCTGAGAAGATAGTATGAGATGCAGATGACTCCACAAATTCAGACCGGAAAGTAGGATGCTGACAGACAACAGAAGGGAACAGATCAGTTTTTGCAAAAATGAGTACATATGGATTCCTTCTCCCTGAAATATGCAAGTAAACTTTGTATCAATCCTATGCAAAATCCAAAAAAAATATGAGAAAAAAGGTTGCTATTTTAGTGCAAAAGGGATAGAATTATACTCGGTGTAAATTTGTTTTATGTGTGGCTGGGAAAGGATGGAAAAATTCTGAGTTACCGTATTTTGCTTCAGTCCGTGTGAATATTACATAAAATTGCACGCGGAAAACTTGTTTTCCGGATGCAATTTATGTATATATTGACCATGCTGCTTATGGCAGCATGTCCTTTTGACACGAAATATATAGTGAGAAATGCAGTAACTCAAGATGGAAATTTCATTTTTTCCGGCTTAATAAAATAATGCCAGGATCAGACGTCCTGACATTATAACATTTCAAAAGTATGGAGGGCTGAACATGAGTAACACAAATGCTATGTCAGCGAAAGACCGTATCTCGGTTTTAGTTGACGACAATAGTTTTGTTGAGATCGGTGCAAATATCACCAAGAGATGTACAGATTTCAACATGCAGGAAAAATCCGTACCTGCCGACGGCGTCGTTACAGGCTATGGATTGATCCAGAATAATCCGGTTTATATTTACAGCCAGGATGCATCTGCCATGAATGGTACCATTGGTGAGATGCATGCAGGTAAGATCGCACATGTCTATGAGTTGGCAATGAAGACGGGGGTACCTGTCATTGGTTTGATTGATTGTGCTGGTATGCGTCTGCAGGAGTCTACAGATGCACTGGCAGGGTTTGGCAAGATTTACAAGATGAAAGCGAAGGCTTCCGGGGTGGTCCCACAGATCAGTGCTATTTTTGGTAACTGTGGCGGTGGCGTGGCAGTGATGGCTGCTATGAGTGACTTTACTTTCATGGAGCAGACAGAAGCGAAGTTATTTGTAAATTCTCCGAATACATTAGACAGTAATTATACAGCAAAATTAGATACGGCTTCTGCAGATTTCCAGAAGACAGCATCTACGGTGGATTTCGTTGTGGAAGGAGAAGCAAAGTTATTAGCTTCTGTACGTGAATTAGTGGGCATACTTCCATCCAATAATAATGAGACAGCCTTCTCTGAGGAATGTATGGATGATCTGAACCGTACGGTATCAGATTTTGCAGCAGAGATCGCAGATCCTGCACTGGCATTGGAAGACCTGGGGGATAATCATTTCTTCTTAGAGGTTAAGAAGGGATATGCCAAGGAAATGGTGACCGGATTTATCTGTCTGGACGGTATCACCATCGGCGCCGTGGCTAACCGCACGGCAGAGTTTGATGCAGATGGGAAAGAAGTAGCCGGATACGAAGCACGTTTGACAACTGCAGGCTGTGAAAAGGCAGCTTCCTTCATCAAGGTATGCGATGCCTTTAATATTCCGGTTCTGTCCCTTACCAATGTGGAGGGCTATGCTACTTCCATAGAGGAGGAAAAGACCATTGCTTCCGCTGCTGCTAAATTGACCGCAGCTTTCGCTGAGGCAGATGTGCCAAAGGTAAATCTCATCGTGGGCAATGCGTATGGCAGCGCTTATATTACTATGAATTCAAAACATATCGGTGCGGATATGGTATTTGCTTTACCGGATGCGAAGATCGGAATGATGGATGCAGAGGTGGCAGCTAAGATCATGTATGCAGATGAGCAGGATGCTGATCTGACGGCAAAGGCAGCAGAATTTGCAGAGCAGTCAGGTACAGAGGCAGCCGCTGCCAGAGGATATGTAGATTCTATTATTGCACCGGAGAGCGCCAGAAAGCAGTTGTTGTATGCTTTTGAAATGTTATATTCCAAGAGTGAGTATCCAATCGGAAAGAAGCATGGAACTATATAGCTGTACACGATTGATCTTTCCGATGGAAAGAAGCATGGAACGATATAGCCATACACGATTGGAACTATATAAGTAAGGAGAGACATATGAATAAAAAATTGACATTTATTCTCTGCGTTTTGTCCTGTGCATTACTGATGGCTGGCTGCAATGTGAGTCTTACCAAGCAAAATAAGAATTTTGCCAAAGACACATTGAAGGAGAAAGCAGACAGTGCCATCGATGAGTGGTTTGGTGTTGACTATGCCAGTCAGATGGATCAGTATCAGCAGGCCATCGATTATTATGATGGCATGAAGGATTCCTTCAGTGAGTCGGATTGGGAATCCTATCAGGCACAGCGCGCAGAGTGGGTTGAACAGATAGCAGAGTTCAAGGAAAACGCAAAGTTACAGAAAAAATATGGTACTGAGAAAAAGAAGGAAATTGGCAAGCCGGATTATACCATTAGTTCAGAGTCCGCTACCGTTAATGTGACGGTTAAGACAAATAAAGGGAAGAAATTAATTTTTTCCGTTTCTTATGACGAAGATGGGAATCAGACAGAGATTAAAGTGGAGGAGTACAAATCATTAGGTCAGAAGATGGGGAAAGCTGGATTAAATACCATCATGAGTATGGCGATTGTATTTGTTGTACTGATCTTTATCTCGTTGGTTATCAGTTGCTTTAAGTTTATTGGAGTAATACAGAACCGCAGCAACCGGAAACAGGCAGCCAGTGTAAAAGTGGCACCGGTTCCTGTCACACCATCGGTGGATGTGGAGGAAGAAAATCTGGTGGACGATCTGGAATTAGTTGCAGTCATCACAGCAGCCATTGCGGCAGCCGGTGAGGCGGAAAGTGCGGATGGACTTGTGGTTCGTTCCATCGTACGACGTTAATCTTTATTGTGTACAATTAAATTAATATAATGGAGGAAATAATCATGAAGAATTATACAATTACCGTGAATGGTACTGTTTATGATGTTACTGTTGAAGAGGGAAGTGGTTCTGGAGCACCGGCAGCACCAGTGGAAAAGAAGGCAGCACCTAAGGCGCCTGTAGCGAAAAAAGCAGCTGGTGGTCAGGGGTCTGTAAAAGTAAATGCACCGATGCCGGGTAAGATTTTATCGGTCAAGGCAAGCGCCGGACAGGCTGTTAAGAAGGGCGAAGTGCTGATGATTCTGGAAGCAATGAAGATGGAGAATGAGGTAGTAGCACCTGAGGACGGAACTGTGGCAAGTATTGATGTAGCTGCCGGAGATTCCGTAGAAGCAGGAGCAGTCTTGGCAACATTGAATTAATTAGGAGGTTACAATGGATTACGTTATTGAAACGCTGGGGAATTTGGCCCATCAGACCGCGTTTTTCAATTTGACATTGGGAAATTATCTGATGATTATTGTTGGCTGTATCTTCCTGTATTTGGCGATTAAAAAAGAATACGAGCCATTGTTGTTGGTGCCGATTGCATTTGGTATGATACTGGTCAATATTTATCCGGATATCATGGCAAATCCAGAGGATACCTCCAATGGCGTCGGTGGTTTGTTACATTATTTCTATATTTTAGATGAGTGGAGTATCTTGCCGTCCCTGATTTTCCTGGGTGTCGGTGCGATGACAGACTTTGGTCCGCTGATTGCGAATCCGATGAGTTTCCTGTTGGGAGCAGCAGCACAGTTTGGTATTTTCTCTGCTTATCTGATTGCGATTTTATTAGGCTTTAATGATAAGGCAGCAGCAGCAATCTCCATCATCGGTGGTGCGGATGGTCCTACTTCTATCTTCCTGTGTGGAAAGCTTAGACAGACGGAGTACATGGGACCGATTGCAGTGGCGGCATATTCATATATGTCATTAGTGCCGATTATTCAGCCTCCAATTATGAAGCTTTTTACAACAGAGAAAGAGCGTAAGATCAAGATGGAGCAGCTTCGTCCGGTATCAAAATTAGAAAAGATTCTGTTCCCGATTATCGTTACGATCATTGTATGTTTACTGTTACCTACGACAGCACCTTTGGTAGGTATGTTGATGTTGGGTAACTTATTTAAGGAAAGTGGTGTGGTGAAGCAGTTAGCAGAGACTGCATCCAATGCTTTGATGTACATCGTAGTTATTTTGCTGGGTACTTCTGTAGGTGCATCTACCAGTGCAGAAGCTTTCTTAAAGGTGACCACTTTAAAGATCGTTGCATTAGGTCTGATTGCCTTCTGTGTAGGTACAGCAGCCGGAGTATTGTTTGGTAAATTGATGTGTCTGGTGACACGTGGCAGGGTAAATCCATTGATTGGTTCTGCCGGTGTATCGGCTGTGCCGATGGCAGCCCGTGTATCGCAGAAGGTTGGTTCTGAGGCAGATCCGACGAACTTCCTGTTGATGCATGCGATGGGACCAAACGTAGCAGGTGTGATTGGTACTGCCGTGGCGGCAGGTGTATTTATGGCAATATTTGGCATTAACTAGAAAGGAGAAAGAATAAAATGGCTGAGATAGAAAAGAAACCGTTAAAGATTACGGAAACAATTCTCCGTGATGCACATCAGTCTCTGATCGCTACCCGTATGACGACAGAGCAGATGCTGCCGATCGTAGATAAGATGGATCAGGTTGGTTATCATGCAGTAGAGTGTTGGGGTGGTGCTACCTTTGATGCTTCCTTACGTTTCTTAAAGGAAGATCCGTGGGAAAGACTGCGTAAGCTGCGTGACGGATTTAAAAATACGAAGCTGCAGATGTTATTCCGTGGACAGAATATCTTAGGATACAATCATTATGCCGATGATGTGGTAGAATATTTCGTGCAGAAATCCATTGCCAATGGTATTGATATTATTCGTATCTTTGATTGTCTGAATGATATTAGAAACTTAGAGACCGCAGTCAAGGCGGCAAATAAAGAAAATGGACATGCCCAGATCGCCTTATCATATACGTTAGGTGATGCATATACTTTGGATTACTGGAAAGATATGGCTAAGCGGATCGAGGATATGGGTGCAAAATCAC